>DADO01000170.1 GCA_002509325.1 Methanosarcina sp. UBA402
GGACCACGTTTTCCCATTAAATATTGTATTATTATTATTATTTCTATTATATAACATCAACCGAATATTATTGAAGTACCACCCTATTTAACCTTTCAAGATTACTTTCCATGGTCTTTTCAGGTTTTACATCCAGGACTTCAATTCGGGGTTGGCTTTATCTATCCTTAACGAAATCTATAAAGATCGTAAAGTGATAAAGACCTCGAATTGATCAAAAATGAAAAATAACAATAATCTAGAAGAACGAAGTAACCAGGAGAAAATCCTCCCTGAAAATCCAAGACCAAAAATAACAATCATCTGTTCTGCCCCAGACCTTGCCAGCCAGAACATAAAAACCCATCTTTTGAGCCTTGAGGAATGGAAACTCCTTGAACTTCCTGAAAATTCCGGATTCACTGCAGCCAGGGAATCGCGGGACGGAAAGTTCAGGCTTATTGAAATTGAAGAAATGCACATCTTTCAGGACGGACTTGATAAGAAACTGGAAAATGCACAGCTACCAGCTTCCCTTATAATTTTCGCATCCAAGCACCGGAGCAAAGAGGAAATCTCTTCCCTTACGGTACACTGTACAGGGAATCCTTCGGACGAGGCAAGGCTTGGAGGCTGCCCTAAATCCCTTGCAGTATCCTCTCCTTCTGCTATGAAATCCATCCTTATGGAAATAAAGCGCCTGGTTGAGCAAAAAGGTTTGAAGTATGATGTTACTCTTGAAGTGACTCATCACGGACCCACTGAACTTTCAGTCCCTTCACTTTATGCCGAAATAGGAAGTACTGAAGCGCAGTGGATAGATCCTGATGCTGGCGAGGTTGTTGCAAAAGCTATCCTTGCAGTTTCCCTTAAAAAAGTGCCAGTAGCCCTCGGGTTTGGAGGCGGGCATTATGCCATGCGCCAGACAGGGCTTTTGCTTGAAACCGAGGTATCTTTTGGGCATAATTTCCCCAAATATCAGCTGGAATTTGTGGACGAAGCCCTGATCAGGCAAGCTGTCGAGAAATCAAAGGCTGATTTTGCTTATTTTGACCGGAAATCCATGAGAAGCAAAGACAGGAACCGGATTTCCAAAACCCTTGAAAAACTGGGGCTCAGAGTCCTCAAAGAATCTGAGATCAAAGAAAACTATGGTCATGAGAGTTAAAGCAAATGTTAAAACAAGCCCAATTCTCCAGAATGGTTATGATTCTCCAGAATAATTACATTACTATGGATCAGAGATGCTCCAGTATACGGAATAGATATCGGAATAGATATAATGTTGAATATTGAGGTATTTCCGGTTCTCCTCCGTTTTCTTTTTGGGGGAAGCGCGGTTGTGATATCCACACTTGTTGCAAAGAATTTTGGAGGCAGGCTGGGGGGAATTTTTGCCGCTTTCCCTGCAGTGTATCTTGCAGCAGTTTTAAGCCTGAGCATGGATTATGAAGGCAGTGAACTGCTTCTTGCCTCAAAACAGCTTTCAAAAGGTGCACTTGTGGGAATGATAGTAGATATTTGCTGTGCCCTTGCTGCAAGTTATTTTATTCTCAGATATGGGTGGAAAAGAGGTCTGGCTTTCGCGCTTCTCCTCTGGATCTTGCTTGCCCCTACAATCTACTTCATTTGGTTCAGATTCTGAAAAAATCTTTGGTCAAGCTTCTTTTAGAAAGGTTGCAGCAATCTACTTCATTTGGTTCAGGTTCTGAAAAAAACTGCAAATTTCTGAAGCAGAAAAGAGTAAAATAGGAGTTAACATGAAATTTAATTTCGGGGACCTGTCCCTCAGGTTCATTTTTGGGGGAATCGCTGTTGCTGTCTGTCATATTATGCTGCAAATAATTCCCTCAAAATCTTTTGCTGGAATTTTTGCCGCTTTTCCAGCTGTCATGGCAGCTGCCGTGATAATGGCAGGACACTTCGGGACCTCAGAGCAGGCTTCTGATATTGCCCTTGGAGCCAGTGCAGGGATGATAGGCTGCACTGTTTGCGTGTTCACTGCCGTCTTTTGCATGGAGCACCTTAACAGGTTGGGCCTTTCAATTATTATTGCCCTTATTGTCTGGTTTTTCAGCTCATATGCCGCAATAAGTTTGATCCAGGGTTTACTGGGGAAATAAAAAACAGAAAAAACAGATTATTGAGGTTTTCAGACTTCCGGTTTTGTCTTTACTGCATCCTCTTCCGGAATATTCCAGGATTCATCCTCTTCCGGAATATTCTGGAATCTTCCGGTTACTCTCCTGTATTTGTTGTGTTTTACATGGCTGTTTTACATGGCTTATTGCTTTAATTTCATTGGTTCTCCGCAACATGTCACGTTACCGGTACAACAAGCATCTGTAGTGCAGGAGACTTCTCCACACTCTTTTACTACCTGAAGTTCAAAACCGCATGTTTCGCAACGAAGGACCTGACCCATTTTCAAATCTCCACAGTTCATTTTCGTATCACCTCAAGTTGCTTGATAGAAAAATATGCAATTTAGGTTCAAACTGCTTTTGAAACAATGATTCTGAATACTATTCTGTGAAGCTGGAAGTAAATCGAATGTGAAGCTGGAAATAAATCGAATGTAAAGCTGGAAATAAATCGAATGTGAAGCTGGAAGTAAATCGAATGTGAGCAGTAATTTGGTAAGTTTGTGGATAAGGCAAAAAACCGAAAATTATATAATTAGGAAAACCCTAACTAACAAAATAGATCGAGATATGATGGAGAAAAAAGAGCATTTGTTCGTAGTTTTTGAAAACCTGATCAAAATCAAAAGCGAATGCTCCTGTCAGATTTTCTCTGAATGCGGGCTATCGGATATTACTCTTAAGCAAGTTGAATATTTAAAAGCTATTGATGAGTATGGAGAAGTAACATTTAGCAGGCTTGCTAAAATCACCAGAAACTCAAAACCCACCATTACTGAGATGATCAACAAATTTGTCAAAATGGAATGTGTGTACAGAGAAAGATCCCAGGATGACGGCAGAATTTTTTACATTCGTCTTACAGAAAAAGGGCGGATGATAGCCCGTGCCGAAGAGAGCGCCTTGTTGCAGGTCATTGAAAGGATGGCGAATTCACTGGATGAAAAAGAGATGGACGCGCTTATCAATATTCTGGGAAAGCTAAGATAATTTTTTGCCCGCGAAAAGAATGCTAAGATAATTTTTTGTTCGCGAAAATGGTTAGGTTAATTCAAACTAAATATTTGAGATTAATTTTGAGATTATATTGAGATTATATTGAGATTAATTTTGAGATCATATTGAGACGATTAACAATGTATTCACAAAAAGCTGATGATAACAGAGAGAAACTGATAGTGCCCCTTTTTGAGATAGTGGTTTACCCTAAAAGCCAGACAAAGCTCATGGCTGACAAAGTTACCGGCGAAGTCCTATTAAACGAAATGAAAAACTCTGAATTCGTGAACGCGGTCGGGCTGACAGTAATAAGCGGCACAAAAACTTCAGACTTATCCGAAGATACTCTCTATAAAACCGGAAATTTGCTTAAAATCACATTTGTACAGCCTGCTGATAATGGGTATCTCATTGTCGCAAAGGCTATCGAAAGAGTAGAGGTGGTCTCTCTATACAGGAAGAATGGGCTGTTCTATACAACATACAGGCATGTCCATGATCTGCCGGACTTCGACGAGGATGCTGAAGCTGAGCTGATGGCAAATATAAAAAAGACAATTCACGAGATAAGCAGCAGGTATCAGGGTTCTGAGCAGTTCACCCACCCAATCAACAAGATGGATTCCATTGACCAGATAATGGGACTTGTCATGCCATACATGCCTGTAAAACTAGCCGAAAAGCAGAAGCTTCTGGAACTCGCTTCGGTTCGCGAACGGTATTTGCAGTTTCTTCACATTCTGACTAAGCATAAAGAGAACATCAATCTCCAGATAGAAATGGCAAAGAAAGTTACTGATAAGATAAGCAAGTCGCATAGAGAGGCGATGCTGCGCGAACAACTCAAGGTAATTCAGGAAGAGCTTGATGAAGGGGACGATTCCGCTTCAGGCGATGCCGCATACAGGGAGATGATTGAAAACTCGAAGATGCCTGATGAAGTAAAAAAGAAGGCTTTTGCAGAGTTAAAGAAACTTGAAGCTGGAGGTAGTCATAATCCTGAAGCCCATGTTATAAGGAATTATCTTGACCTTCTGCTCGACCTTCCCTGGGTGACAGAAGAGAAAAAGAGTATCGATATTGCCGAAGCCCGGCGTGTGCTTGAGAGCAACCACAATGGACTTGAGAAAGTCAAGGAGAGAATTGTCCAGCATCTGGCAGTAATGAAACTAAAAAAGGAGAAACAGGGCTCAATTCTACTCCTGACAGGCCCTCCCGGAACTGGAAAAACGAGCCTTGGAAAAAGTATTGCTGATGCTTTGGGCAGAAAATATATCCGAGCCAGCCTTGGAGGCGTCAAAGACGAAGCCGAAATTCGAGGACACAGGCGGACATATGTAGGAGCCCTGCCTGGAAGGATTATTCAGGGCATGAGAAAAGCAGGTACAAAAAATCCGGTATTTATCCTTGATGAGGTTGATAAGCTTTCAGCTTCCTACGCAGGAGACCCGGCAAGTGCCCTTCTCGAAGTCCTTGATCCTGAACAGAACAGTACCTTTTCAGACCACTATCTGGAAGTCCCATACGACCTGTCTGAGGTCTTATTTATAGCTACTGCCAACTCTGTAGCAAGTATCCCCTGGCCGCTTCTTGACAGAATGGAGACAATTGAGATCTCAGGCTATACAAAGAATGAAAAGTTTGCAATTGCAAGAGACCACCTGATTCCCAATGTCCTGGAAGAACACGGCCTTGATGCGGAGAAACTCAAAATTGAAGATGAGGCTCTGAAAGTAATCATTGATAGATATACCCGTGAAGCCGGAGTCCGGGGACTTAAAAAACAGCTTGCCAGAACTGCAAGGTTCGTATCTGAGAAGATCGTGTCAGGCAAAGCCGGCCTTCCTTACGTGGTCAGGGCGGATATGCTCAAAGAAGTCCTCGGAAAAGAACTGATCCGGCAGGAAGAAGCCAGAAAAGAGAATGTGCCCGGTGTAGTTACAGGGCTTGCCTGGACGCCTGTAGGAGGAGATATTCTCTTCATAGAAGGTACGTTTATGCCAGGAACTGGAAAGCTTACGCTTACAGGCCAGCTTGGGGATGTGATGAAGGAGTCTGCAAAGATCTCTTTGAGCCTTGTCAGGTCACGGCTTGCAAACACTGCAAACAGCTTTGACTTCACTTCAAGCGACATCCACATCCATGTGCCGTCAGGTGCAACCCCAAAGGATGGCCCATCGGCAGGTGTGACCCTTTTTACTGCTCTGACATCCCTGATTACGGGCAAAGTGGTTGACCCGAAAACTGCCATGACAGGCGAGATCACCCTAAGTGGAGCCATATTGCCTGTGGGGGGCATAAAAGAGAAAATCCTTGCAGCCCACAGGGCAGGTATAAAAAAGGTAATCCTGCCAAAAGAAAACGAAAGAGACCTTGAGGATGTGCCTGAAGATGTCAGGAACGAGCTTAAATTCGTACCTGTAGAGACTATTGAAGAGGTCCTGAAAGAGGCGCTAGATCTTGAACTCCCAGGACAGGTGTTCTCGTTTGCAGGAAATGAGTTTGCAGCTACGAAGAATGTTTGAACCTGAAGAGTGAAGAATAGAACCTGTTACGGTTTGACGTAGCCGTAACATATCTTACCCTTTCCCCCTGTCCCTTAACTGCAACCTGAGTTCAAAAACCCCAGACTAAAGGCCTATTTTCAGCACAATTTCAAGCGAATTTCAGGCACTTTCTATTTTCTAAAGATAAAGCAAAGAAATTACTTACGCTTCAGGCAGTTTCACCACGGCAGTATCACCATATCAGTGAGGAGCTGTGAAAAAATTCAAAGCTGTCAACCCCATCAGGAGGCAGCCCAAGTTCTTCAAATATCTCCCTGAAAATTGCCCGATATTTCTCTTCAGGTATATTCCTCCAACTGCTTCCTGGAGGCATTATGATTTCGAGCCTGACTTTTCCTGAAGCATCGAGTGAAACTATGTACCTGTTCCCCTTATCATAAGTCAATACCCTTACCCCTGGAACAAAATACCTTACTGAGCCCAGCCGGTTTCCGTCCTTAAAAAAGACTTCTTTCGTGTCTGAACCTTTCGTGGGATACATATAAAAATCCGCACTGGGTATGTAACTGGAATTATCACTGTTTTCCATAAGATAGGCATGCACAGCCGGGAAATCCGGAGATTCGTTAACCTGTATTTCAGCGTTCCAGGTCTGATTTTGTGCGGTTTTTTTCAGATGCTCAAGATACTCTTCCGAAGCTTTTTCATCCAGGCCAAAGAGGAGCCCAAATTTTTCAAGCATCCATGCATCATCTGGAAATTCCGATATCTGTAAGGGAGACTTGGGGTCGGAGTGGCTGAAGTTCGAGATTGCCACACAGATTCCGGTCCCGTCTCCCATTCCGTCCTCACATATAAAGACCATAAGCTCAGAGTTCCTGTTATAATTAAGCCTTATATCATCCTGCACAAGAGCAGCATTTCCGAAATCTTCCCGGACCTCCGGAACATCCCCAAGGCCAAAGCCCGAAAAATTTCCGGGCCAGGGCCAGGAACCTTTCACCTCATAACCAGCTTTCTCCGCTTTCGTAAGTACGGAACTGTAATCAAGAGAACCGATATCAACTCCCTCGGAATAGTACCAGGAACTGTCAATAAAACTCCATAATAACCTGACTTTGACAGTAAGAT
>DADO01000215.1 GCA_002509325.1 Methanosarcina sp. UBA402
AAATGCGGTGCAATCAAGCCGCGGTATTCCGTAGGAACTGGCAGCTTTGAACGCTGGGAAAAGCAGTTCCTGCCGGCAAAGAACTTTGGTGCCCTTATAGTAACTACTTCAAGCGGGGTTATGTCCCAGTACGAAGCCCGTGAGAAGAAGATTGGTGGGCAGCTTCTTGCTTATGTATACTGAGGAGGAAACAGGAAATGGTTAAGGAAATTGTAAGAACAATAGAGATTCCTGAAGGAATTTCCGTTTCTTTCTCTCAGAATGTGTTTACAGCCAAAGGTCCCATGGGTACCGTCGAAAGAAAACTGTGGTATCCTGGAATCAAGATTAACGTCGGGGAAGGCGAAATAGTGGTGGATGCGGAATCCTCCAGAAAAGAACAGAGGGCCATGGTAGGCACTTTTACTTCCCACATCAAAAACCTGATAAAAGGCGTAAATGAAGGTTATGAGTGCAAGATGTCTATTGTGTACTCTCACTTCCCTATTCAGGCAAAAATTGATGGTAAGACCTTCATAATCGGAAACTTCCTTGGAGAAAAGAAACCAAGAGTTGCAAAAATTCTTGGCGATACAAAAGTTAAGATAACCGGAAGCGAGGTAACAGTTTCCGGAATCAACAAGGAAGATGTCGGGCAGACTGCCGCAAACATTGAACAGAAGACCAAGATCAAGAGATTCGACACGAGGGTTTTCCAGGACGGAATCTACATCGTGCAGAAGGCCTGAGGTGGTTATGATGGTAGAAGAATTCAAATCAGAAGGTACTTCAGTTTCCACACTTGATACGGACTCTGAATTCAGGCGATTATTCAATGTGAGAAGGGTCCAGAAGGGTAAAAAGCCCCAGTTCAAAAGAGCGGCCTGTCATAAATTCAAGAGGCTTGACAGCAACTGGAGGCGTCCGAGAGGTTTACAGGGCAAACAGCGCAAAAAATATGTCTCAAAAGGTGCTCTTGCCCAGGCAGGATATGGAAGCCCTGTTGCAGTAAAAGGCCTTCACCCATCAGGTTACTCGGATGTGCTTATTTCCAGTGCAGCTGAACTTGAGCTTGTTGATGCCTCTTATGAAGCTATCAGGATAGCATCGACAGTAGGCGCAAGAAAGAGGGCTATTATCCTCATAAAAGCTGAAGAACTCGGAATTAAAGTGCTGAACCCTGGAAGGGGTGAATAAAAATGTCAGATCTGGCCAATCAGAAAAGGTTAGCCTCCAAAATTCTTGAATGCGGACTTGACAGGGTATGGCTTAATCCGGAAGCCTCCGAAGAGATTGCGTCTGCAATTACCAGGGACGATATTCGTGAGCTCATTGAGAAAGGCACTATCAAGGCAAAGCCGGTCAAAGGAGTCAGCAGAGGTCGAGCCCGAGCTCTTGCTGCCAAGCGCAAGTATGGGCACTGCAAAGGTCATGGTTCAAGAAAAGGTAAGAAAGGAGCCCGTACTCCGAAAAAGGAACAGTGGATCAAAAAGATCCGGGCTCTCAGAAGAAGGCTCAAGGAACTCCGTGCAGAAGGGGAGCTTGATAAGTCCACGTACTGCAGGCTCTACAGAAAAGCAAAAGGCGGCGAATACAGAAGTGTTGCCCACCTTAATTCCCACCTTGGGTCCGAAAAACTGTTAAAGAAATAACCTGGAGGAGCTAAATATGGCAACAGGACCAAGATATAAGGTTCCTTTTAGAAGAAGAAGAGAAGGACGCACTAATTACCACCTGCGCCTCAATTTACTGATCTCAAAACAGGACCGTGTGGTTATAAGGAAAAGTGCAAGAAACGTTCAGATCCAGTTAATAGCTCCGACCCCTGAAGGGGATATAACTTATTCCTCAGCCGTTTCGAGTGAGCTTGCTAAGTACGGTTATACAGGGGCTACCGGAAATACAACGGCTGCATACCTTACTGGACTCTTGTTCGGACTGAAAAGTTTGAAAAAGGGATACGAGGGAGGCATTCTGGATTTAGGACTTCAGGCGTCCTCTGCAGGTTCCAGGGTCTATGCTGCTCTTAAAGGCATAGTAGACTCAGGTTTTGAAGTTCCCAGCAGCCCTGAAGTTTTCCCCTCGGACGAGAGAATCCGGGGAGAGCACATTGCTGAATACAGAGAAGAGAGCTCAGACCTGCCAGAGCAGTTTGAAGCAACCAAAGAGAAAATCTTTGCTGAATTTAGTTAAGGTGATTAAATGGCATTCGATGAAGAGTGGGTTCCGAGAACCAGGCTTGGAAAATTAGTCATAGAAGGACAGGTTGCTTCCATGGAAGAAGCAATCAAATCAGGCCTGCCTATCAGGGAACCTCAGATAATTGATATGCTGCTTCCTGACCTGGAAGACGAGGTGCTCGATATTAACATGGTCCAGAGGATGACTGACTCAGGACGCCGTGTGAAATTCAGAGCAACCGTAATCGTAGGGAACAGAAACGGCTATGTGGGACTCGGGCAGGCAAAGGATGTGCAGGTAGGGCCTGCCATTCGCAAGGCAATTGATGCTGCAAAGCTCGATATTACCTACATCCACAGAGGCTGCGGATCCTGGGAATGTGCCTGCGGTCTGCCTCACACCGTTCCTTATGAAGTTACAGGAAAGGCAGGCAGTGTAAGCGTAACTCTTATTCCTGCTCCAAGAGGGCTTGGAATTGCTGCAGGGAATACTGCAACCAAGGTGCTTGAAAAAGCCGGGATTAAAGATGTATGGACCAGGTCTTTCGGGACCACGCGGACAACCCTCAACTTCGCAAAGGCAACCTTTGATGCCCTTAACCAGGTCAATGTTATGAGGCTGCCAGTAAACTGTAAGGAGGAAGCCTGAGATGTATGCAGTTGTAAGGTTGAGAGGTCCGGTTAATGTCCGGTATACCATTGAAGATACCATGAAGATGCTCCGCCTGCACAGAGTTAACCATTGTGTAGTTGTGCCTGAGAATCCTCACTTCAAAGGTATGATTTTGAAGGCAAAGGACTACGTTGCCTACGGGAAAGTTGATGCAAAGGCCCTTGCAGAAATTCTCGAAAACCGTGGAAGACTCGAAGGCAATACTCGCCTGACCGAGGAATACATCCGGGAAAACACAGCTTATGACTCAGTACAGGCTTTTGCAGATGCTGCAGTTAAAGGAGAAGCTTCCCTTAATGATATTCCCAAATTGAAGCCTGTTTTCAGGCTTCACCCTCCTAGAAAAGGGCATGCAGGGATTAAAAGGACCGTACAGCAGGGCGGTGTGCTTGGAAACCACGGGGATGATATCAATGTGCTCCTGCACAAAATGAGATAAGGTGGTTTTAATGGATACAAAGAAATTCAGAGGATCCAGGACCTGCGGAGGCGGGACTCATAAAAACAGGCGTGGAGCCGGAAACCGCGGAGGCCGTGGAAAATCCGGGGCCTGTAAACACCACTTCGTAAGAGCGATGTTAAGAGGATACAGCTACGGAAAACACGGTTTCAAGCGCCCTGATATTATTTCAAAAGATGTTTCCATAGTAAATGTTGGAGAACTTGACGAGCTTGCCCCTTATCTTGCTGAAGAAGGGCTGGCAGAATTCAAGGACGGAGCATACCATATTAACCTTGGAGACCTTGGAATTGAGAAAGCGCTCGGAGGCGGACGTGTCACAAAGAACCTTGTAGTCACTTCAGAAGAATTCTCCGTGGCTGCCCGCGAAAAAATTGAGAGCGCTGGAGGAAGTTGCATCAGTGCTGAATAAGTGATGTCATTCTGGCATTACTTATTTTAATTATTTTGGTAACTTTTTCATATTAGATATGTATATTACCAATGCCTTACGGTAAAACGTAATCTAGTATTTCAGATATTATAATAAATTATATTTTGAATGGTGTAATCGATGACTCTCAGGGATACGTTAGAACCGTTTTTTAACAAGTTACCTGCAGTAGCAAGTCCGGAAAAACACGTCCATTTTAAGGATAAGCTCTGGTGGACTCTGGGAGTCCTTGTGCTGTACTTTGCTCTGGCAAATGTACCGCTCTTTGGGATGTCCCGGAATTCGATTGACCTTTTTGAGTCTTACCGTGCCTTCTTTGCAGGCGCGTCTGGATCTCTTATTCTTCTAGGTATCGGGCCTATTGTCACGGCTTCGATTGTCCTGCAACTTCTTGTTGGAGCAGATATTATCAAATTGGACCTGTCGGACCCCAAAGACCAGGCATTCTTCCAAGGAGGCCAGAAGTTCCTTGTGTTTGTCATGATCTTACTTGAGGCTTTACCGCAGCTACTTGGTGGGTATATCCAGCCTGATCCAGGGCTTGCTTCTGTTCTTGGTGTAGGCCTGGGAGTGATCACCTTCCTGCTCCTTATCCAGATCTTTATTGGAGGCGTATTGATCCTTTTCATGGACGAAGTGGTCTCCAAGTGGGGTATCGGCTCAGGAGTCGGGCTTTTCATTGTCGCGGGAATCTCTCAGCAAATTGTTACAGGAATCTTTAACTGGCAGCATGACCAGGCAGGGCTTCCGATTGGGCTGATTCCGAAATGGATTTACATTGCGCAGAATGTCGGGGCAGACTACCTCTTCTCAGGCGAAGGCCTGATGTTTATACTGATCAGAGGAGGAATCCTTGCACTGCTGAGCACAGTTGTCATATTCCTGCTTGTGGTATATGTGGAGAGTACGAGGATTGAAATCCCTCTCGCACACAGTGCAGTAAGAGGAGCAAGGGGTCGTTTCCCTGTCAAGCTCATATACGCTTCAGTGCTGCCAATGATCCTTGTCCGAGCTCTTCAGGCTAACATCCAGATGATAGGGATTATTCTCTCCGGCCGGGGAATTACATTCCTTGGAGAGTTCCAAGGGTCCACACCTCTAAATGGGATCATGTATTATCTTGCTCCAATAAACAGTCCTTACGACTGGATTCCATCTCTCGTGAGGGAGTCCTTTGCAAGTTATGGATTTGCTGCGCCTGCTACCTGGCAGATTGTACTTCACGTTTTTGCAGATGCCGTTATGCTTATCGGAGGCGGAATTATCTTCGCTCTCTTCTGGATAGAGACCACAGGCATGGGTGCTAAACCTACAGCTCAGAAGATTTTCAATTCCGGTATGCAGATTCCTGGATTCAGGCGGAATATAAGCAGTATTGAAAAAGTTATGCAGCGTTATATCCCAAAAGTTACCGTAATTGGTGGAGCTTTCATAGGAGTACTTACTCTGGTCGCAAGCCTGCTCGGTACCGTTGGGAGTGCTGGGGGTACAGGGCTGCTGCTTACTGTGAGTATTGTGTACCGGCTGTATGAGGATATCGCATCCGAACAGATGATGGAGATGCACCCGATGATCCGTTCCTTTTTCGGGGAGCAGTAAGGGTTCTTTTTGGGCTGCAAAAAGGTGCAAAAGGAATCGAATTGAATGTGTAATGTAAAAAACTAAAAAATATAAACACAGGGATCTTCGAATGAATTTAATACTCTTTGGGCCACCGGGTGCCGGAAAAGGTACCCAGGCCAAAAAAATGGTTGATTTATATGGGATCCCGCAGATCTCCACAGGGGATATCTTGCGGGCAAATGTCAGAGAAGGAACCGAGCTTGGGCTTGCAGCCAAGGCATATATGGACAAAGGAGAACTTGTTCCTGATGAGGTGCTTATAGGGATTATTAAGAACCGTCTGAAGGAACCGGACTGTGAAAAGGGTTTCATCCTTGACGGATATCCCAGGACGAAACCTCAGGCCGACGCTCTTGCAGCTCTTTTGGACGGGATCAACAAGCCCATAGATGTTGTCCTTAATCTTGAAGTGCCTGACGAAGAGCTGGTCGAGAGAATAAGCGGCCGCCTTATGTGTAATAACTGTGGGGCAAGCTACCACAGGACTTTTAACCCGCCAAAAAAAGAAGGTGTCTGCGATACTTGCGGCGGTGAACTTTTCCAGCGTGCCGACGACAGAGAAGAGGCTGTTCAGAACCGTCTCAATGTTTATAAAAAACAAACTCAGCCCCTTATTGACTACTACGCAGAGAAGGGTATTCTGGTAACTCTGGAAGGTACAAAAGATATTAATGAAGTTTTTGAAGATATAAAGGCAGTTCTTACAAAATTTGCCTGAAAACTTCGTTTCCTTTTTTCTTTTTTATATTGGAAGTCTCTATAATCATTATTATATTGGTAGCACCTTTTATCATTATTACATTGGACTTATCTATAATCGTTATTATAGTCACGCCTATAATTGCTACAATAAAAATCACTTTGTATCTCATCTAATAGTTGCATTATTTTAGCCTCTTTACTATATATTGGAAGTACCTTAATTTGAAGTACTTTTAACTATTTTCTCTTTGGGAGTTTTGCTCTGGAAGCAGAAGACAAAGCTTAGCACTCGCAGGACAAGGCATAAATCAAAGATTCTACTGGAGCGTATAACAGGACGTTTACTTTGCCTGCAGCTGGTTTCTGTTCTATTCCGGGAATTCACCCTGGATTTATCAGGAGCTACGATTTATCGTAGCGAACAGGGAGGGGGTAGTTGACAGAATAGTATAACTTATATATACATCGAAACTTATTAACCAGAACAACCCGCGTAATCGTTTAAAACCAGCCTGTTATCGAGTTGGTTTATCAATCCTTTACAATACTTCAAGCCTTAAAAATGCTTCAAGCTTGTCAAGCTTCGATTTATCGGAATTCGTTCACGTTTGAAGTTCTCAGAATAACTATTGAACCTGAATGGTGAGGACGACTTGGTTTCAAAGACATTAAAAAATCAAATAGACCGCTTCCTGCTTGCTCTTGGTTTTTCCCTTATGATCGGGATTATGGTTCTTGGGCAGGAGTTCAGGAACGGGATAGGGGAAGCCGTAGGGGTTTTAATGAATCCCGTTCTTGCTCTGGTTGGGCAGGAAAATTTCCATCTAATCCTTTTGGTAATGGCGGCTATTACTGCTGTTTATGCATCCCTTATCCAGAAATATACAATCGACTGGGATCTTATGAGGAATACCCAGGAACGTATGAAGGTTTTCCAGAAGGAGTTCAGGGAGGCTCAGCTTTCTCAGAATACCTATATGCTGAAGAAACTTGAAGATCAGCGCAAGGAGATGATGGAAGACCAGATGAAGATGTCAAAGCAGCAATTCAAGCCTATGGCTTACATTAGTATCATTTCTCTGCCTCTCTTTATGTGGGCTTATTATTACATCAGTGGGCACGCAAATGCTACCATGGTCTTTCCCTTCTGGGGAGAACAGCTGCTGACCTCTAAGGTATTTGGGCCCTTCCAGCACTGGATATACTGGTACTTTATCTCTTCTCTCGGAGTTAGCCAGCTTATCAGAAAGGCTTTAAATATCGGTGGGGTCTGATGCGGATAACATTAAGTGGGCTTCCAGGGAGTGGTACGACAACAATAGCAAGACTTCTTGCAGAATACTATGAGCTTGAATTAATTTCCTCGGGTGAAATTTTCAGGAGGATAGCAAAAGAAAAGGGAATAAGCCTGGCAGAATTCGGAACTGTAGCTGAAAAAGACCCTTCAATTGATCTGGCTATCGATAAAAATCAGAGGGCTGTTATCCACAGTCAGGAAAACCTGATTCTAGAAAGCAGGCTTGCAGGCCATATGGCTAAAGATGTCCCGAATGTGCTTAAAATTTGGATAAAAGCCCCATTACCTGTCCGGGCAAAACGCATCCTCAGACGAGAGAAATCAGTATCTTTTGACGAGGAACTCGAAAGAACAATCGAGAGGGAAAAATCCGAAGCCCTTCGTTATATGAGTTATTACAATATCGATATTAATGACCTTTCGATTTACGATATTATAATTGATTCTGAAAAATGGAACCAATATCAGATCCTTGATATTCTGAGAGTTGCTATTGATTCTCTTGTAGGACCAGAATAACTTCGTGTAATCTCCGTAAAAGGCTGGATTTTTATATAAGCGTAGAGTTTCATCTTCGCTTACATGTTTATTAAGGATTTATTTGCATAATTACAAGCCATAGCATATTGCATAATTACGAGTCATACTGAGTCATACTACTATGAGTCATACTACTATTATAGTATTTGCGCCGTAAATTCTCTATTATGTCTACGCTATACATTCAATTCAGGAGTTTTTGAAAAACTATGTCATCTGCCGGCAAATTGCCATCCGAAGCTGAAAGAACTCTGGTCCGGAAGTCCGGCGCCTGGACAAATCCCTCTTACGGCTGTTATCCGGAAAAGCGCCCCATTCTCGAGTATATTGAGAAAGGAGTTGTAAATATTGATAAACCGAAGGGGCCGACAAGCCATGAGGTTGCAGCCTGGGTGAAAGCCATTCTTGGAGTAAGTACAGCAGGACACGCAGGTTCACTCGATCCCAAGGTTACGGGGCTTTTGCCTACTTTACTTGGAAAGGCTACAAAGGCAGTCCCTGCTCTGCGTCTTTCTGGTAAGGAATACGTCTGCCTTCTGAAGCTTCATAAGGAGATACCTCAAAAACAGGTCCGGAAAGTCTGTGAGGAATTTTCAGGCCCTATATACCAGATGCCTCCTATCAAATCGGCTGTCAAACGGGTCATCAGGATAAGGACGATCTATTATCTTGAGGTGCTTGAAATTGAAGGCACTCTGGTGCTCTTTCGCGTAGGCTGCGAAGCCGGGACTTATATCAGAAAACTCTGCCATGATATAGGGCTTGCTCTGGGATGCGGCGGACATATGCAGGAACTGAGGAGGACAAAAGCAGGTCCTTTTACCGAGGAGACGCTTGTCACCCTTCAGGACCTGAAAGATGCATATGTATTCTGGAAGGAAGATGGGGATGAGTCCGAACTCAGGCGGGTAATAAGGCCAATGGAAACGGCTGTCTCTCATCTTCCTAAAATTATTCTGCGGGACAATGCTGTGGATGCAGTCTGTTCTGGGGCGGCTTTGGCAGTTTCTGGTATCACAAGCCTGGATGCAAACCTTCAGAAAGGTGATCTGACAGCATTGTTTACTCTTAAAGGTGAACTCGTAGCCCTTGCGAAGGCTGAGATGAATACTGAAGAGATCCTTGAAGCTTCTACAGGGCTTGCAGCGACCTTGGTCCGGGTTATGATGGAACCTGGGACCTATCCGAGAGGCTGGACCAAAAAAGAGGGGAATGTTAAACTCTAACTTATAAAACTCTTTTTAAATCTCCTGTGTTTAGAATAAACTTTATATATCACTATTCCGTTATGGTATTAGCCGCGCCATAAAACTTTATGCCGAGCAACTTTTTCAAAGGAATGATCACAAACCTTTTCAAAAAAGGCTTGAGCGAAAACTCTTAGCATTGGCGTGACCACAACCATTCCAAAAGAAAGCTTGATCAAAGGTTAAAAGCAATTCAGTTGTACCTTAACTTTATGCCGAGGTAGTCTAGTGGTAGGGCGCAAGCCTGGAAAGCTTGTGGGGCTTAGCCCCTCGGGAGTTCAAATCTCCCCCTCGGCGCTACCTTTCTTTGATTTTTGTTGAAAAAAAAGTAAAAAATAGGGCTCTTCGTTATTTCGAGTGGGTAATTTATAGTCACTTCCTGAATGAAGATAAAACTCCCATCATATTTGAAAAATGATGATATGGAAAATCACATTCAAAATCAATGTTATCTTTCTGGGGAGGTTGCTTCCCAACTGAACAATTACTTTCAACCCATACAAAACAGCGAAGAGCCAAAAATAGTAACTATTCAGCCTATATAAAATAACATCAATAGGCATCTTTATGGTCGTCCATCATTATACGGCTGATGTTTTTATGATTTATTTTCCAGTGCTAGAAATGCT
>DADO01000216.1:0-10740 GCA_002509325.1 Methanosarcina sp. UBA402
AGTACGCCCCGAATTGCGCCTCGGGAGTACGCTGTCCGTTTCGCTCACTTCGTTCGCTCAAGCGGACTAATTTTAGGACAAGAATACATTTTCAACTCGCTCAGGAGGGATGATTTTTCTCGAATTTCGCTCCGAGTCATGAAGCAGGCGTCGTCAACAGGTGGGCGATGTGATTATACAACTGCCGGCAATGGATTTAGAAATATCCAACTTTATAGTATCTATTTAGTATATATCTTAATTTTATATAAGTAGTTTTATCTTATTGTCAACCTCTATTTTGTGCAGGAAATATATTTTTAACAGATATATTTAAATGCATATTCTTCTGAATTTACTCTAAATTATATTATTTTATTATTCTGTTTAATCAGTTTTTTTGTTATACTGGTTATTTTTTTATTAAATTTTAAATAAAAATATCTATTTTCCTGTGTCTATCTCCCAAAAGTATTATTATTTACATTTGAAAATGAATATGAGTAAAAATGTATGAAAAAGTTTGTCCTCTCGAGGGGGAAACAAATGACATTTCTTTATAATCCTGTGGGGATATTTTATCTTCCTTTTTTCTATCGGGAGCATTTCTCTGATATCAACAGATATCTCTTCTACCGGGGGCTGAGTATGATGTCTCAAAGGGGGCTTTAGTCTTTATACAATCTGGCTTCTATGCAATCTGGCCTCAAGGTGTGGTCTGAGAATAGTTATTTTCTGGGACATGGCCTGTATGAAGCGCTTTATTGTGAGATTATCGATCAACTGCCTTCCAATATAATTCTCGATTAGCTGGCTTTCAATAGTTTACATATCCTTTTTATAATTTATAAAGTATTCAGAGCTTAACAAAAAGTTAATGTAATGATCGCGTTATACGGAGTTTTAGATGAATATGAAAAAGAACACTGTTTGTACTTTCTCATACTGCAGGCGTGTTCTTTATAGGGCGGCGCGGTATTGAATCTTCAGATAGTCGTTTTGAAATATTTGAACTTCTATCAGATCCCCCGGGCCCATATCGAGCAAAAATGAAATTCCTGGATAAAAGTAAATTTCAGGAAATAATTGGATAGTTTGAGATATATATAATCGTTACCAGATGCCCGTCCAAGTACACGGAGTAATATTGATGAATATTGAAGAGTGGGAAGAATACAGATATGTTGAATTCGGGATAAATACCTTCATTGCTCAAATGGAGGAATCCAGCTTAAAAAAAATGGTAGAACATGTCTGTAATACCGGAGGAAAGCGAATCAGGCCGATTATCCTCCTTCTGTCCAGTGAGATCTGTTCAGGTTCGTATCATCAGAGCCTTGATGCAGCTCTTGCTATCGAAATGATGCATTCTGCTTCCCTCATCCACGATGACCTGCTGGACCAGGGGCTTATTAGAAGAAACCTGCCTTCCGCCCCTGAAAAATTTGGCCCTTCAAAGGCGCTTCTTTGTGGTGACTATCTAATTGCAAAGTGCTTTGAGTTTATTTCTCCATATGGGGAAAAAGTGGTCCGGGATTTCGGAAAAGCCGGGATGGATATGGCTGAAGGAGAAGTTCTTGACCTGGGACTCGATAGGGATACTTTCGGGGAAAGCAATTACTTTGAGTGCATTTATAAAAAAACGGCTTCTTTGTTTGCTATGAGCGCTTCCATAGGAGCACATACTGGAGGGGCCGATGATACCCTTGCCGAGCGTTTTTATTTCTTCGGTAATTCCCTGGGAACTGCATACCAGATTGTTGACGATATTCTTGAGTTTCTTGAAGTGGTTGAAGGTAAGGAGTCGAAATTCACATCTGAAACCCTGCCGCGCGTATATATGAAGAATATGTCAAAAGAAGAAGCAATACAAAAATCCATAGATGCCGTAAAGCTGCATATCAATGCCACAAAAGAGACCCTTCTGACATTCAAAGCATGCCCGGCAAGGGACAAACTCTTCCAGATTACTGATTATATAACTGTCGATATGCTTGAGAATGTTTAATTACTAAGCTATTCCTGAAAAATGAATTGCAACTGAATTCCGGTCGTGTACGTGAGTTATTGATTAATTCCGAAAAAGCGAGAATATCTTCCATATTTAAGAAAGATGCAGAAAGATTCTTGTGTTTGCAGTTTTCAATAACTCATACCCATTACCTGAATTCCTTGTACATAAAAAGGAAAAATGATATTAAAATGATATTGCTTAGTTTCTGTTTAATCTAACAGGTATTCCAATTTTTGCCAATAACTTTACCAGGTGTATTCATGCGAGTATATGATAGTCCGGTGCTTAAGGTAAACGCCAGTACGGAAAATGAAAAAATAGCGCTCGATGCAGAAGGTCCTCTCTCCCAGCTTGCAAAACCTTTCCTCAAGCGCATAAATAACATTTTTGAGGAAGAAAAACCCATCTCAATAAATGAGAATGAGATTATTTTCTCTACATGGATCCCACCTATTCCTGGGCCGGTTTTCAGCCGGGTAATAAGTGCGGAGATTGCAGCCATCAGGAAAAAAAGAGTTCCGGACCAGTTTTCAATAGGGATTACTGCCCGCTGTCCAAATCGCTGTATCCACTGTGGAGCGGCTGATATAAAGCCAGAAAGGGAACTGACCCTTGATGAGATCTCCGGAGCTGTGGATCAAAGCCTGGACCTTGGTGCTTATCTTATTTCTTTCGATGGCGGCGAGACAATGCTCCGAAACGATCTCGTTGAGATGGTGGCCAGAGTGGACAAATCCAGGGCAATTGCCACCTGTTTTACCTCAGGCTTTAAACTTTCTGAAGAACGGGCAAAGGAGCTTAAAGCCGCAGGTTTATATGCCGCAAGAATCAGCTTGGATAGTCCTTTTGAAGCTGAGCATGATCGCATTCGGGGGCGAGATGGGGCATATAAGGATGCAATTTCTGGGATCAGGAATGCGAAAACTGCCGGGATTCTTACTGATATGTTTGTGGTCGTTTCCCCTCACAATATCGATGATCTTGAAGAGTTTTACAACCTTGCAGCTGAGCTTGGTATGCACGAACTCTCTATCTATGAGATTATCGCAGTCGGTCGCTGGCTTGATCATGAGGATGAAGTGATAGGGGAAAAAGATGTATCAAGGCTTGAGAAATTCCAGAAGATGATGAATTCTAAACCTGAAGGTCCCAGAGTCACCGCATTTCCCTATTTTTTGGGTCCGAGTCTTTTTGGGTGCTTTGCAGGCAGACGCTGGATGCATGTTGCTTCGGATGGAGAAGTGATGCCGTGCTCATACACTCCCCTCTCCTTTGGAAATATCTGCGAGAATTCTCTGGAGTCCATTTGGAAACGTATGGGTAAGCACACCGCCTACAAAAAGAATGCCGCTTATTGCATGATGCGTAATCCCGATTTCCGGAAGGAATATATTCACACAATTCCCCAGGGCGCAAGAATTCCTTACAGGCTTAAATAACATTTTTTATGTCATTTTTAATTCCTCTTTTTAATTGCTTGTCCGGAGAACAAATGTTTTCAGGGGTTTTCTCCTGAAATCCTCCTTTTTTCGTTGAAAATTGGCTGATTTTCCAATTTTGAGAATTGAATACTGGATTCTGAATACAAGATTTATATGTGATTGGAGATTGGACGGGATTTAATTTCAGAAAACCAGCCTTTAAATGGTTTGGTTTCTTGGAAATGGATTTAACTAAAAATAACTCAACAATAAATAAAAACAGAAAAAAATAGCTAAACAATAACTAAACAATGAATAATAACTAAAGAATGACTAAATAGTAACCGAATGATGAATAAAAATCTTACTAGTTTGATTATATAAAACATTTCATGTTTTTATGTAATAACACATTAAAAATTTCTACCTAAAGAAGGTGGTTAAACTGCCTTATATAAAACATTTCATTCATATTTTTTTAATAGGGTTTAATAAAATCTTAATGCAATCTCTGAATCTTAGCTCTAATATTTGGGGTTACGCTTTACATTTTACTTTCAAGTTTTCAGTCTGATAACCTTTCGATACTTAATTATATTCTACTGTTTTAATTTAATTATTTTTTACTGTTATATTTAATCTTTTTCATTTTATCCGTATATTTTGCTATTTATAATTATCATTTTCTTAAAAAATTCTTATATATTGAATATATCATGATTTATAATTATAGTTATCTCCCTCCTCTTTGATAAAACCGAAGCTGTTATATAGATCATTCGCGAAGGATTTGTTAACTACCTCCATTGGAGTAGGGATTTTTAATTATTAATTTATATATTAAATTTTAACAGACGGAGATTCACATGGCTAAAAATGAAATCTTATCTGAAATTAAAAAAGCAGAGGAAAGCGCTAAGTTAATGGTTGAAGAGGCCATTGAAGCTAAAAACAAGCGCATATCCGATGCTCGGGCTGAAGCCAGGGAAATCCTGAAACAGGCCGAAATCGATGCACATAAAGCTGCACAAGACTCTTTTAAAGAAGGTGAAAAACAGATCCTGGAGGAAAGAGATAAGATCATCAACGATGGTGAAAAAAACGCATTAGCCATGTCCCAAAAAGCTCAAGCTAACATCGACAAATCCGTCAATTACCTTGTACAGGAGTTTGAGAGGGCGGTCCTTAATGAGTAGACCTAAAGAGATGACAAGGGCCGTTATTGTCGGGCACAAAAGCATTCTAAAAGAAACCATCGATGCATTACATGATACAAATCTTTTTCATATCGAAGATTTTGTCGAAGACGAGTCTGGTTTTAAGATCAGCAAGCCATTTAAAAACGCAGAAGAAGTCTCTAAAAAGCTTGTGAAGATCCGTTCCATCGCCAATTATTTGGGGATTGAAAGCAAAAAACCGGTAGTTCAGAAAACTGACTCTATTTTGCGCGAACTTGACTCGAAGTTGAATGAACTGGACAGGACAATTTCAGCTAAAACGGAATCAATTTCCCAGCTTGAAAATGAATTAAAAGACCTGGAATCTCAGAAAAGGGAAATCCTGCCTTATCTGTCCATTGATCTTGACTTCGAATATTACCGTGGCTACGAAAGCCTCAGGGTTTTCGCTGGCACTGTAAAAAGCAGCCTGGAAGAAAGTCAGATTTCGAGCATCACTCAAGCTTATGAACTGTACTTTGACCCTCAATCAAAAGCAGTTGTACTGTTTGTAGCTAAAAATGATGCCGGCAAAGTTTACGAAGTTCTTCAGGGTCTTGGATTCAAAGAATTTAGAGTCCCGGAAAGAGGTGGTGTCCCAAGCGAACTGTTAAGATTTATTGAACAGAGAGAAGCCGAAGTCACCAGAAGGATTGAGTCCTTAAAGGGTGAGATCGAGTCCTTGAAAACTAGGTACGCCGATTTTATCCTTGCCAGCGATGAAGTCCTGACTATCGAGAGTCAAAAAGCAGAACTGCCTCTTAGAATAGCTACATCTGAAAACGCATTCATAATCGATGGCTGGGCCCCCACCGAAGATTACGACAAGCTTGTCAGTGTAGTTAACAGTGCCACTAAAGGCAAGGCATACATCACTAGCCTCGAAATTCATGAAGAGGAAGAAGAAAATGCCCCTGTCGAATATAACAATTCAAAAGTTGTGGCACCGATGCAGGAGATTATGGACCTGTATTCCAGGCCAAAATATACTGAAATTGATCCATCATCAGCAATCTTCATAACCTTCCCGCTGATCTATGGACTGATTCTCGGAGACATCGGATATGCAATGATACTGGGAGGGCTTGCGCTGACTATCAAAAAACTGGTTAAGTCAGATGCAGTGAAGCCTCTCATGAATATTCTGATCTATTGTGAGATATCAGCAGCTTTCTTTGGAGTTCTTTACGGTGAGTTCCTTGGATTCGCACTTGCGAGCCTACATACCGAACATGGAGTAGTTCCAGGCCTGATTCCAGGTTGGGAAACTATCACTCTCTTTGAAGGTATTGGAGGAGAAGCATTTACTTTTCCAGTCCATAGGTCTCACATGGTAATGACTATGATTGTAGTAAGTATTGTAGTCGGACTGCTTCACTTAAATTTTGGGTACCTGCTCGGCTTTTCAAATGTCGCCAGGAACCACGGGATGAAACACGCTATTCTTGAAAAAGGCAGTTGGATGATTATTGAACTTGGTGCAATCCTTGCAGCAGCTGGTTATCTTGTTGTTGGCGGTTCAGCATTGATGTATGTCGGTGCTATTGTTCTTGTTCTGGGTATTGTGATGCTCGCCATGGGCGAGGGTATCGCTGGTGTGGTCGAATTGCCATCTCTTATGGGTAACACTCTTTCGTATGCCCGTATTATCGCAGTCGGTCTATCTTCGATTTATATCGCAGGTACAGTCAATGACATCGCCTTCGGAATGATCTGGGCTGATCATTCTCAAATTGGTTTCGCAGCATTAGCTGCAATACTTGTATTTATGCTCGGACATAGTTTGAACTCTGTTCTGAGTATTATCGCTCCCGGACTGCATGCACTCAGGTTGCAGTATGTAGAATTCTTTGGAAAATTCTATCAAGGCGGGGGCAGAAAATTCAACCCATTCGGATATATAAGAAAATACACGGAGGAATAAAAACATGGTAGACGGAGCAACAGCAGGTCTCTTTTTGGACGCAGCAGGAATGAAAGCACTCGGTGCAGCAATCGCAATCGCAGTAACTGGGTATGCATCTGCAATAGCTGAAAAAGATATCGGTACAGCAGCAATCGGCGCAATGGCAGAAAATGAAGGATTATTCGGTAAGGGCCTGATCCTTACTGTCATTCCAGAAACCATCGTTATCTTCGGTCTTGTCGTTGCATTGCTTATCAATGCTTAAATTTAAGAGCGTACTCTGCTCTTAAATTTCTTAGAGCATTTTGCTTTAAGCTAACTTGGGCTTTTTTCCTTACCAGGCAGCTTAGAGTGGTTATAATGCTCTAAGTACCCTTTAGGTATCGTTGCACTCTAAGCAGCTTAGAATTTTTGCTCTAAGCATTAGAGCACTATTTTTGCTCTAAATTCATTTGGAGGTGTAAGCATGGGACTAGAGATCGTTGTAAAAGACATCCAGGAGGGTGCGAGAGCTGAGGTTTCCCGTTTGAAAACCGAAGGCGATGCAAAGGCCTCCGAGATCATAAATGAAGCTAAAGAAATACAGAAAAAGACGCTCGGAGACGGCCTTGCCAAGGCGGAAGAGGACCTCCAAAATCTGCACCAGCAGGTCATATCAAGTGCAAACCTGGAAGTAAAAAGAATTGCGCTCAACAAGCGCAAGGATCTTTTAGATAAAGTTTATTATCAAACAGTTGAAAGAATCAAGTCAATGCCGGCATCCAAAAAAGAAGAGCTGTTGAAATATATTATCGACAAGCATGAAGCTAGCGGTGCTAGAATTTACTCTTCTAAGGATTCAGAAGAGACTGTCAAAAAGTTATCTTCTCTAACTTACGCTGGCAGTATTGATTCAATTGGTGGAGTTGTTCTGGAAAACGAGGATGGGACAGTCAGGTTAGATTTCACATACGATTCAATCCTGAAAAACGTGTATGAGCGTTCATTGAAGCAGATATCTGATCTATTATACGGGTGATGTTCGATGCGGCTTTTGGAGAGACTCTGGGGAAAAAAACCCTCACGAAAATCCGATAAGAAAAAAGGCACTTCTAACTATCCTTATGCTGTAACCCGTGTCCGCGCTATGAAGAGCAAACTGCTACCTAAAGAATCGTATCCCCGGCTTCTCAACATGGGGATTGATGAAATTACCCGCTTTATCCAAGAGTCTGAATACAAAAACGACGTTGACGAACTGGCAATGAAATACAGTGGTGGCGATCTGGCAGAACATGCATTGAATAGGAATCTTGCGCTCACCTACGATAAGTTAGAAAGGATCACCTTAGGTGAGTTGAACTATCTGATTGTCGCATATCTGAAAAGGTATGACGTCTGGAACATAAAAACACTTCTCCGTGGTAAAATCTACAACGCATCTGTTGAAGATATCCTGGAATCTCTGATTGCTGCCGGGGAGTTTACTTACACATCCATGTCAGAACTTGCAGCCAAGGCCACATACCAAGAGATCGTTGAGGCCCTGAAATATTCCGAATACTACCCCCTGCTGCAGAAGTTTGACGGAACTAACCTGGCATACATAGAAAACGAACTTGACAAGATGTATTATACAGGCTTGTTTGAAGCAATCGGAAATCCAAGATCCAAGGACCGCAAGCTCTTTGCTAAAGTTGTCAGATTGGAAGTAGATGTTAAGAATTTAATTAATCTTTTCAGGCTGAAAAAAGCAGGAGTTGACCAGCTTGATGATATCATGCCTCTTATGATTGAAGGCGGTCTCGAGTTAAAACCCGAAAAACTGGCGCCTCTCCCATATGAGGAATTTGTCAATGAGCTTCAAAGAACTCAGTACTGGGATGCAATTTCAGGCGTTGCGGGTCCGGATATAACTTCTCTGATTACTCTTGAAAGCAGGCTCATAAGATATTATCTTGAATCTTCAACAATTCTTTCGCATGTATCTCCGATCTCAGTTGTACCTATTCTGGACTATATCATTCATAAGAATAATGAGGTCACTAATCTCCGGATCATCTTTAGGGGTAAAGAGAATGGCCTTAGTGATGAGTTAATCAAAGACCAGTTGGTGGTTATCTAATGGAATTGGCAGTGATCGGAAAGAGCGAGTTTGTTACAGGGTTCAGACTGGCAGGTGTCAGGAAGGTTTACGAAGCCGCTGATGTTGCGGCTACTGAATCCACTGTAAAATCTGTGCTTGAAGATAAAAGTGTCGGGATTCTTGTAATGCATAATGATGACATTGGTAATCTGCCGGAAATTTTAAGGAAATACTTAAATGAGTCTGTCCAGCCCACAGTAGTAGCCCTGGGAGGCAGCGGAGCAGGCTCGAATTTAAGAGATAAAATAAAACAAGCGGTAGGTGTTGATCTGTGGAAGTAAAAGGTGAAATTTATCGTGTGGCTGGGCCTGTCGTCACCGCTATCGGCTTGCAGGCAAAAATGTATGACCTGGTCAGAGTCGGTAATGAAGGTTTAATGGGTGAAGTCATCCAGGTATTAGGGCCCAAGACCATCATCCAGGTATACGAAGAGACCGCAGGCATCAAGCCAGGAGAACCATGTGAATCTACGGGGATGTCTCTGTCCGTGGAACTTGGTCCGGGTCTTCTTTCCGGTATTTATGATGGGGTTCAAAGGCCTCTGCACGTCCTGCTTGAAAAGATGGGCAGCTTCATCCAGAGAGGTGTCAGCGCAGATGGGCTTGACCACAATAAACTCTGGGAATTCAAACCTGTTGTCAAGAAGGGTGATTTCGTAAATGGCGGAGAAGTAATCGGAGTTGTTCAGGAAACTGTGAACATTGAGCACAAGATCATGGTGCCACCTGACATTTCCGGCACGATCTCTGAAATTAAGAGCGGAAACTTCACTGTTGTAGATACTGTGTGTACTCTGACTGATGGGACAGAATTACAAATGATGCAAAAGTGGCCTGTCAGGAGACCCAGGCCTGTGAGGAGAAAACTCACTCCCGAAAGACCTCTGGTTACAGGACAGAGAATCCTTGACGGACTTTTCCCTGTAGCAAAAGGCGGAACGGCTGCGATTCCTGGGCCATTCGGATCGGGAAAGACGGTTACTCAGCAACAGCTTGCAAAGTGGAGTGACACTGAAGTTGTGGTCTACATCGGTTGTGGTGAACGCGGAAACGAAATGGCCGACGTTCTAAGTGAATTCCCTGAACTCGAAGACCCACAGACCGGTCGTCCACTAATGGAGCGTACTGTCCTTATCGCTAACACTTCAAACATGCCTGTGGCTGCAAGAGAAGCATCCGTTTATACTGGAATTACAATTGCAGAATATTTCCGTGATATGGGATTAGATGTATCCCTTATGGCAGACTCCACCTCCAGATGGGCAGAAGCTATGAGAGAAATCTCCTCCCGTCTGGAAGAAATGCCTGGTGAAGAAGGTTATCCAGCATACTTGTCTGCAAGGCTTGCCGAATTCTATGAGCGTGCCGGGGTTGCAGAAACCCTTTGTGGAGAGAAAGGTTCCATTACTGTTATTGGAGCAGTATCTCCACCAGGCGGTGACTTTTCAGAACCTGTTACGCAGAACACTCTGCGTATCGTAAAAGTGTTCTGGGCTCTTGATTCCAAGCTGTCTCAGAGGCGTCACTTCCCTGCTATCAACTGGCTGAACAGTTATAGTCTGTACAAGGAAAGCCTTAACGACTGGTTTACAGATAACGTGGCTCCTGACTTTGTGCCTCTGAGGGAAAGAGCAATGGGAATGCTCCAGGTAGAATCTGAGTTGCAGGAAATCGTGCAGCTTGTAGGTTCCGACGCTCTGCCAGACGATCAGCAGCTTCTGCTTGAAATTTGCCGTATGATAAGGGAAATTTTCCTGCAGCAGAATGCGTTCCATCCAATAGATACCTACAGCCCATTCTCTGAGCAGTACAAGATCATACAGGCAATCATGAAGTATGGAGACGCTGCGCAGGATGCTTTGAAATCTGGTGTCCCTATATCAGAAATTATCAAGATGGAATCCAAGGACGAGCTTCCCAAAGTCAAGTTTGAGGAGAACTTCGATGCTTCTATGGATACCGTTCTGGCAAAGATGGATAAAGAGTTTGCATCCCTGAGAGGTAGGTAAACATGGTAAAAGAATATAAGACAATCACTCAGATTGCAGGACCTCTTGTCTTTGTTGAAAAAACAGAACC
>DADO01000216.1:11012-18147 GCA_002509325.1 Methanosarcina sp. UBA402
CAGATTTTTGAAGGTACTGGTGGTCTGGACAAGGATTGTGGTATAGTCTTCACAGGGGAAACCCTGAAACTTCCCGCATCTATTGACCTCCTTGGCAGGATTCTTTCAGGTGCCGGTGATCCTCTGGACGGTGGGCCCAGGATTGTGCCTGACCAGCTTCTGGATATTAACGGAGCTGCAATGAACCCATACGCCAGGCTGCCTCCAAAGGATTTCATCCAGACTGGTATCTCCACAATCGATGGAACAAACACTCTGGTTCGTGGACAGAAACTGCCTATCTTCTCGGCATCAGGTCTCCCACATAACGAAATTGCCCTGCAGATTGCAAGGCAGGCTGCTGTGCCCGGTACTGAAGCAGAGTTCGCAGTGGTTTTCGCTGCAATGGGTATTACCAACGAAGAAGCCCAGTATTTCATGAGCGACTTTGAAAAGACAGGCGCTCTGGAAAGGGCAGTTGTGTTCCTCAACCTTGCAGATGACCCTGCTGTCGAGCGTCTCATTACCCCGCGTATGGCACTGACAGCAGCTGAGTATCTGGCATACGAGCACGGCATGCACGTTCTTGTTATCCTGACTGACATAACTAACTATGCAGAAGCTCTCCGTCAGATGGGTGCCGCCCGTAACGAAGTGCCTGGCCGTCGTGGATATCCGGGTTACATGTATACTGACCTTGCAACCCTCTACGAGCGCGCTGGTATTGTCAAGGGAGCCAAGGGATCCGTTACCCAGATTCCGATTCTTTCGATGCCTGGTGACGATATTACTCACCCGATTCCTGACCTTTCCGGATATATTACCGAAGGCCAGATCGTGGTTGCCAGAGAACTGCACAGGAAAGGTATCTATCCGCCAATCAATGTGCTGCCATCCCTGTCAAGGCTGATGAACTCCGGTATTGGAGCAGGCAAGACCAGGGAAGACCACAAGGCAGTTTCTGACCAGATGTACGCAGGTTATGCAGAAGGACGTGACCTGAGAGGTCTCGTGGCTATCGTCGGTAAAGAAGCTCTGTCTGAAAGAGACGTCAAGTTCCTTGAGTTTGCCGACCTCTTCGAACAGCAGTTCGTTACACAGGGCAGAAACGAAAACAGGACAATTGAAGATACCCTGGATATTGGATGGAAGATTCTTGCACACCTGCCTGAGAACCAGTTGGGTAGGATTGACAACAAGTACATCCAGAAATACCACCCTTCATACAGAAAGGTTAAGTGATTACCATGGCTCAAGACGTAAAACCAACTCGGTCGGAGCTAATCGAGCTCAAGAAAAAAATCAAACTCTCTGAAAGTGGGCACAAGCTCCTTAAGATGAAGAGAGATGGTCTTATTCTTGAGTTCTTTAAGATCCTTAACGAGGCAAGGAACGTCAGAACCGAACTGGACGCTGCCTATGTAAACGCTACAGGAAAAATCAATCTCGCTTCTGCTGTAAATGGAATGGTTGAGGTCAAGTCGACTGCCTTTACAGCAAAGGAATCTCCCGAAATCCAGCTTTCAGGGCACAACATCATGGGTGTTGTGGTGCCAAAAATCAGTTCAACAGGCGTCCGCAAATCTCTTGTAGAGAGAGGTTATGGTATTGTTGGGACAAATTCATATATTGATGAGTCTGCAGATGCCTATGAGGACCTGGTGGAAAAAATTATCACGGCGGCAGAGCTGGAAACGACTATGAAAAGACTTCTTGATGAAATTGAGAAGACCAAGAGACGTGTAAACGCTCTTGAATTCAAAGTTATTCCAGAACTCGTTGAAACCATGAAGTACATCCGTTTCGTACTTGAGGAAATGGAAAGGGAGAATACCTTCAGGCTTAAGAGAATTAAAGCAAGAGCCGGAGATTAATCAAGTTTGATTTGAACCATGGCAGCGTGTGACGATAGACCGAATCTGGTTGAAAGAGCAATACTTAAGTTAGGTGAACCCAAAAACCAGGCCCGCCTGTTACAGGTAGCCTGGAAGATTTCACTTTTTATGATGGTCATGGGTTTCATCATTATTATAAAAACAATTTCTCCAGAACTTATGTGACCTGAACTTCAGGATGAGAGTCATCCTGAACTCAGGCACAGATTTCTGTTTTTATTCTGTTTTTATCTGGAATTGTCTTAGTTCAGCGCATATTTTTATTTTAATAAGTGTTATCATTTATCTTATTCATGGGATTGAGATCTTTTATTAGTAGACTGAGTTCTTACTGGATTGAAATCTTGTATTACTGAATCGAAGTCTTGTGTTACGAATAAAATTTGCATATCTTTTCTGCTTACAATCTGTAGTTCTAATTTTAGAGATTGAGATTACAACTTTTTCGGAATTCCGATAGATATACTCTTCATTTCAATGATGGGAGTAGTCATTTAACTTAGAAAGCTATTTTAACGACGAATATCAATCATTATATTTACATGCAAAACGAGGCAAGGCTTCTCCATATTACCGGCACCGTACAGGGGGTAGGATTTCGCCCTTTTATATATCTGCTTGCAAAAACCCATGGGCTTTCAGGATACGTAAAAAATCTAGGGAACTATGTGGAAATTCTTATAGAAGGAAATCAGGAAAGTCTTGATAATTTCATAAACGAACTACCTGAAAAGAAGCCCCCACTTGCTAGAATTGTGGAAATAAAATCAAAAAATGTCCCTCTTTCCGACTGTTTAGATTTTATAATTGTGCCCAGTGAGACCGGAGTTTTTGAAAACTCTATAATCCCTCCTGATACGGCTATTTGCGAACAGTGCAGGTCTGAGATTTTTGATCCTTCTTCCAGGTATTACCATTATCCTTTTACAGTCTGCACAAATTGCGGGCCTCGATATACAACAGTCCGGACTCTTCCTTATGACAGGGAAAATACCACGATGGCAGATTTTCCTTTTTGCTCAGAATGCAAAAATGAATATACTGACCCTCTCAATCGGAGGTATCATGCACAGCCTGTCTGCTGTCCAAGATGTGGGCCAGAGATCTGGCTTTCGGATTCAGAAGGAAAAGTGCTAGTAAAAGGCTATGAAGCAATTGTCAAGGCCTCGGATCTTCTTCAGCAGGGCTCAATTTTTGCTATAAAAGGCTTTGGAGGATTCCACATTGCCTGTAATGCACGAAAGGAGGAGCCTGTAAAGGAACTTAGAAGACGGTTAAGGCGTCCGGAGCAGCCTTTTGCGGTTATGGCAAAAAATGCCGGGGTCGTGGAGACCTTTACAGAGCTTGAAGGTCCGGGTAGAGAATATCTGACTTCTTACCGTTGCCCTATTACCGTGCTTCCCAGGGCAAAGCAGTTCAATCTGGCAGAATCAGTTCCACCTGGCCTGCACAATATAGGGGTCATGCTTCCCTATACAGCCACGCAGAATTTACTTTTTGACCGCGTACCTGATGCTGTATATGTTATGACCTCGGCAAACCTTCCAGGAAGGCCTATGGTTGTCGAAAATAAGGAGGCGCTTGAGAAACTTAAAGGGATTGCCGATTTTTTTCTGTTGCACAACAGGGTTATTGCAAACCGGAACGATGATACGGTTGTCAGGATTGTGAATGGGCGGGCGGCTTTTATCCGGCGTTCCAGGGGCATTGTGCCTGAACCTGTAGAACTGCCTATCGAGGTCGAAGCTTCTATAGGGGTAGGGGCTGAAATGAATTCTACGGTTACTGTGGCAAAAGGAAAGCTTGCCTACGTTTCTCAGTATATAGGAAATACCAGTCACGTGGAAACCTTCAGGTACCACTCCGAGGTTGTCAGGCACCTTATCCAGCTTACAGGAATCAAACCTCTTTACTGGGGCTGTGACCTGCACCCTGCGTTTAATACAACTCGTTTTGCGCTAAAGATGGGAGGAGAGAATACATTTCAGATTCAGCATCATCACGCCCACATGCTGGCGCTTATGGCTGACAACTCCCTGCCTCTGGATTCTCGAATTCTCGGAATCGCCCTTGATGGGGTTGGTTATGGCAGTGACGGTACAGTCTGGGGAGGGGAGCTTTTTGAGTCCTCTTACTTTGGATCTGAACGCCTTGGGTATTTACTTCCTCAGCCAATGCCTGGAGGTGACCTTGCATCAAAGGTACCTTCAAGAATGGTTCTGGGCATCCTTTCCGAGAAACTTTGGAAAGCAGAATTGGAAAAACTTCCCCTAGCTTTTCCACAGGGAGATTTGGAATTTTCAACTGTAATGAAACAGCTTGAAACTGGAATAAATGTTGTCCGAAGCAGTAGTACAGGAAGAGTGCTGGATGCGGCTGCGGCACTGCTTGGAATCTGTAATATACGGACCTATGATGGGGAGCCGGCAATGAAACTTGAATCTGCCGCAAATAAGAGCACCCATGTTGTCGATCTTCCTGTAGTCTTCAAGAAGGAAAAAAATTCAGGAGTTCCAATGCTCGACACCACCGAGCTTCTCCTGGGAGTATATGAACTTTCCGGGAAATACTCCTCGGCTGATCTTGCTTTTGCGGTTGAGGAAAGTCTTGCAAAGGGAATCTCAGAACTTGCTGTGTCGCTTGCCGCAAAAAGGGGACTTGAAAAGATAGGTTTGAGTGGAGGGGTTGCCTATAATGATCATATTACCTCGTGCATTGCAGGAACGGTTAGAGAAGCAGGGTTTGAATTCCTGGCTCACCTCAAGGTTCCCTGTGGAGATGGCTGTATCTCATTCGGGCAAGCTCTTGCGGCAGGGCTGAGAGTAAAGCCTGAAAAGTAGTTTTAAAACCTTTCTACTAGTTGGTACGAGATTATTCAGTATAATTTTTTATATTCGATCCAGAAATTATAAATTTAGAGCCTTCTTATCATTATTGCACTTACTTTTCTATATTTTAGCAGAATCAGGATGTAAGCATTATCATAGTACTAAAATTTGATCAGAAAGACTGAAACACAAAATTAAATAAATGATACATGCCTAGATAGGATAGGGAGCATAAATGGGGCTAGGCAGTGTACGCATCAGAGTAGTTACAAGCAGGGATGAGATTCTGAGTCTGGAGGCAGAGGAGAAGGCAGTGCACCTTGCCTTTAGACCATCTGACAGGGATCTTTTTAGTCTTGTCAAGACATGTCCCAGGGTAGAATTACTTCAGCTTCCTGCATCTTCTTATGAAGGACTCTCTAAATTTATCAAGATGTACCTTGCTTCTTCAGGTATTCATCTGGTAAAGGGGGATGTCAGCGGGCACTGGCATGATCTTAACAATTATTTTGTGATACCTTCTTACGTGCTTGAAAAAATAAAAGAATTGAAAGTTCAGGGAAAAACCGAAGAAGAAATTATCGTGGAGATTACAAATATAAGAAAAATTAGCCCTGACCTTATTCTTCATTTGCTTCACAGCTCATTTCTGGTATCAGGCTATGAGCGGCCAACAATGAACAAAGCTTAAAAGATAGTTTAAATAGATAATTTTTTATTTCTGGCGGCTTACAGGCGTCTCCACCATTTTCTTGAGGCTTTCTGTTCTTCGATCTGCCTTAACCCTTCTGATGCGAGTTTCTGCTGCATTCTGTATTTACGGTTCTCCTCGCTAACCCTCGAAAAAGCCTCTTCTTTGCTTGCCAAAGTCCCTTTTAATTGCCTTATGAACTCTTCTTTTTCTCTAAGCTGGACTGCCAGTTTTTCTTCCCCTTCATAGGCTGAGAGCTGCTTCTCAAACATTTTTACTTTTTCTTCAGCTGTAACGAGCATAGCTTGCATAGTGTTTATTTCTCTTTCCTTCCCTGTAAGCTTTTCTTCAATTTTTCTCATCTCCCCAGCTTTTGCAATAACCTCTCCAGCCAGGGTCTTAAGGTCTTTATCTTTTATAGAGATATTTCCCATAAGTTTTTCTATCTCTCTTTCTCTTGCCGAGAGCTTTTCAGTAAGGGTTTTTATATCTTCTATTTTTCTTTTAAGTTCCTCAGTAAGACTCTCTGTCTTTTCTTCTTTTTCCATGAGCCTGGATTCAAGGGTTTTGGCTTCTTCACTTTTATCAGTGAATTTTTCCTGAAGGGCTTGCAGTTCTGAATCTTTTTTAAGGAGAAGTTTTTCACGCTCTTCAAGTTCTGTATTCCTGCCTGCGAGTTTCTCCTCAAGGCTGCTTACAGTCTCCTTTGAATCCGAAAGATGTTTTTCAAGAATGCCAATTTTTTCGGTTCTGGCTTCAAGCTCCTTTTTTAGCCTGCCTATCTTTTCTTCTTTGCCTGCAACCTGTTCGTCAAGTTCTCTTATTTTCTGAATTTTTTCCTCAAGCTTTGCTTCAAGGCTTTTCAGTTTTAGCTGCTTGCTGTCAGGCTGGAAATCAGGGGAATTTATCTCTGAGCCTTCTTTACTCTCTTCTGCACTCAAAGCCGGAGAAATTTCATTTTCACTTTCAGAAGCCTGCAGCTCTTCTTCTTCTTCTTTTGTGAGCAGATTTATCTGCCCTCGGGTATTTTCACAGATTTCAGCCCAGGCGAGGATGGAAGCTACGGGGGTTATTCTCTTAAACACGGAATCGCCTATCCTGCAGCCGTAAATTTTGCTTGCAATATGGCCTTCCAGAGTATCCAAGCCAAGGTTAGGGTCCCCCAATCTTGAATTTGTTGCGTTTCCTTTCTTTACTTTCCCACCGTTTTCCTTTATACAATTGACAGCTTCTGGAAAGATCTCCCAGGGGAGAAACGGCTCTTTTTTCAGGTTGTCAACATAGACCCCATCCGTTTCAGACCGGGCTTCAAAAAAATGCTTTCCGCTCATCAGTGGAATCTTTGCCGGATTTCCTTCCTTATCAAATCGACTTTTTATTTTTGAGATAACAGGATCTTCCATGCCTGAGCCCCTTTAAATGATATCTGAAGTATAGAACATGGCATTTTATAAAAGTTGTGTGATTTTTTGTTATTCCCTATATGATATTTCTTAAAGTTAGTTATCTTGATTTTGTCACATTCCCTTCTTTTTTTGAGCAAAAGTCATAATATTGTGATTATAGAATATTTGTCATTAATGAGATAACTTCTGATATTATTCTGTCAAATCGGATATCTGTAGAAATTTTTTTTTTGAGAAGTGTTTTGATTCTTATTACTACGGGAGCGCGGAGGGCCACGAATACCCTGACCTTCAGGTCGGGGATGAAGTGAACCCCCGCACGTTTTTTTGTACTCT
>DADO01000143.1 GCA_002509325.1 Methanosarcina sp. UBA402
AACCTTTTTGGAGATATTTTTGGATTAGAGAACGGAAAATGAAAAAATGAAAAGAAGGAAAAACTAAAACTCATTATATTTAGGCAAGGTTTACTTATTATTTCTTATAGTTTATTATATTTTAAACATTTCCATTCCAAAAATTTATAGAAACAGAACAAAATTGTAAAAACTATAGACAAGAAAAACAATATACATATTGAAATTTTTATCTCAATGGGTGACGTTTTACTTGCTCCTTTTTGCCTTAATATGTTATTAAGAACACGAGATAATATATATCTTTTTAACGTTTTTGGTACTTATCAATTTCTAAGCGTTTCAAACCTATAGTAATACCTGCGCGAAGAGCAGGATCAATCCGAAAGAAAAATCATTCCACTCCTGGATATAATGGCTCTTGTTATCGAATATTTTATAATCCTTTTGAATTATTGTTTCTATTTCTCTTTGGCAGGGCCATATTTTTCGCTGGTCAATGTCTCCCAAAAGCGCTGGCTCCAACCACCTTATCTAATCCAACCAACCACCTAATCTAACCCAACCAACCACCTAATCTAATCCAACCAACCACCTTATCTAATCCAACCAACCACCTTATCTAATCCAACCAACCACCTTATCTAACCTAACTTAACCACTATTGGCCTCAGCTTTATGCTTTATCATCCCAGGTTAGCGGGCTGGCTCTGAGGAACGTGATAATCTTCCACATCTATAATAAACCACGGCCTGTGATAAACCAGTGATAGTGTTAATTCTCCTTTTAATTCTCCTTTTTAAGCTCAACCAAAAAATAGAGATCATAAGCTATAGCGCAATTCTGCTGGCGAAGCATTTACATGCAAGGCGAGCATAAAGTGCACAAAATGCCGACAAAAACCGGCACAAGTAAAAATAAGACTAAAAGACTGGCAGAGGAAAAGCAATGGCTGTATGGAAAGGAAAGAAAGTAATTTTTCATACCAATATGGGTGACATAACAATCGAGCTTTTTGAGGACATGCCGATTACGGCAGGAAATTTTGCAAAACTCGTGGAGAAAGGCTTCTATGATGAAATTATTTTCCACAGGGTTATAGCCAATTTCATGATCCAGGGGGGCGATCCGACAGGCACAGGCATGGGGGGGCCAGGCTATGAGATTCCGGACGAGTTTACGAAGAACAACCGAAATGATAGAGGCACTCTCTCCATGGCGAACGCAGGCCCGAATACAGGAGGCAGCCAGTTTTTTATCAACCTTGTTAATAACAATTATCTCGATAGGATGCACCCCGTCTTTGGGAAAGTCGTAGATGGCATGGACGTTGTGGACGCTATCGGAAAAGTGAAAACCGACCGTCAGGACCGCCCGAAAAAAGAAGTGAAAATTATAAAGGCTGAACTGGTCTGAGACTTCTTATGCTTCAGGGTAATCCCCACTCCTTATTTTTCCTACTTTCTATTTTTTCCTGCCTTATATTCATTCTTTCTGAACTATTCTTTCGGATCTGAACTACTCTTTCAGATCATAAGTTCTTATCTAATTTTCTGATAGAATGATAAAAAAGCCAGTCTAATAAAGATATAACTTCTTTTAGCGAAGACTGAAGCCGGCTTAATGTTCACAGGAGAATAGATTTTTGTGTGGGAAACAGAAGAAGGATTAGATTTTCTGGCCAGTGAAATCCTTAAAGCCAGATATCTGCGTGAGGGGGAAAAGGATTGGGAGAATGTCTGTGAGAGAGTTGCAAAGTCAATTGCAACAACTGAGGAAGAGTATCTGAAATTTAAAGACCTCATGGTCAGAAAACTTTTCCTTCCAAGCTCGCCCACGCTCATGAATGCGGGAACCGAATTAGGACAGCTTGCAGCCTGTTTTGTGATCCCCGTGGAGGAAGGGGTCGAGGGGATCTTCAATTCAATTAAAACCGCAGCCTTGATCCAAAAAACCGGGGGAGGCACAGGGTTTGATTTTTCAAAAATATGCCCTGGAGGTTCTCCCAGCTCCTGCGGGGATAACGCGGCGAGCGGCCCCATAGCTGTAATGAAACTTTTTAATGAGGCAACTGAGATCGTAAAGCAGTACGGAAGGCGCAGGGGAGCCAATATGGGGATCCTTGAGGTTTCCCATAATGATATTCTTTCTTTCATCAGGGCAAAGCATATTGAAGGGGACCTGAGTAATTTCAATCTCTCGGTCATGATCCCTGACGCTTTCATGGAACTTGTTGAAGCTGATAAGGGTGATGAGGTCTGGAACAGGCAAACAGGATTGACTGTTGGGTGTATATTTTCCGAGATTGTCGAGGGGATCTGGAGGAATGGCGAACCAGGCATTCTTTTCTATGACCGCATAAACAGGGATAACTTCACGCCTGCGCTTGGCGATATCTCGGCCACAAACCCCTGCGGAGAAGAGCCACTCCTGCCTTTTGAAGCCTGCAACCTGGGCAGCATAAATCTTTCTCTTTTCGTTGTAGACGGAAAAGTAAACTGGGACTTTCTCAGGGAAGTAACCGGAAAAGCTATCCGTTTCCTGGATAATGAAATTGATAAAAATATATATCCAGTTCCGGAGATCGAGGCTGCAACCAAGAAGACCCGGAAAGTAGGGCTTGGGGTAATGGGTCTCCATGACATGCTTTTGAAGCTTGGACTTCCTTACGATTCCCCGGAAGCTCTCGAGCTTTCGGAAAAACTTATGCAACAAGTTACCTGGGCTGCAATCAGGGAGTCGAGGAGGCTTGCTGTAGAAAAAGAGCCTTTTCCTGAATATGAAAATTCCACATGGGAACTTCCTATGAGAAATGCTACATTAACCGCAGTCGCTCCAACAGGCACAATAAGTATTCTTGCCGGGTGTTCGGCAGGGATAGAACCTGTTTTCAGCTGGGTATACAGGCGGACTCAGACTGTAGGCCGGGAATTTACGCTTGTTCATCCGTTTTTCGAGGCACATTTCAAATCAAAACTGTCTGAAACTGACTATAACTGGCTTCTTGAGCATATCTATAAGTATGGTACCTTGCAGAATGTGGAAAATCCGAAACTTGTAAGCGAGGAGGAAAAGCGGCTTTTCAGGTCAGCGCTTGACATCGACTGGAAGACTCATATTGATATTCAGGCCGCATTTCAACGGCACTGCCATGCAGGAATTTCAAAAACTATCAATATGCCTGATTCCATAAGAAAAGAGGATATCAAACAAGCTTTGATTTATGCCTGGAAACAGGGGCTCAAAGGGCTTACTATTTACAGGACTGGAAGTAGGCAGCGCGTAGTACTCAACCTGCAAAGATTTCAAAACTGAATCTATCAGGTTGTCTCAAAACTATACCC
>DADO01000040.1:0-1602 GCA_002509325.1 Methanosarcina sp. UBA402
TTCAAGACATATAGCAGCGCTGGACGACGTCTTATGATTCCCATATATGACAAAAAAGCCATTATATGTATCTCATTTAGAAGGAAAACAGATAAAGCAAGTTTTTAAAGGAAATAAGGCACAAAATGAGCAAAATGTGATATTCTCAGGTGGAGCACCTATACATCGTCCTTTCCTTTAAATTTCCTTTAAAGCCTAAATTTTGATTGTAGTTACGATGTAAAATATTTGACTCGTTTACAACCTGACCATCACCCGGCTTTTCTCAAAAAATCACGCCGCCAGTGCCTCATTCAATTCGCGAATCACCGTATTCATATCGTCCCCGAAAAGCTGGTACATCCTGCTACGCCCTCCAAGTGTATCAAAGGGATGGTAATCGAGGTCGTCTATTTCCAGGTGAAAGCTGGTTACAACATAATCTTTAATCATGCGGAGCCAGTTCATCTGGTCTTCAGTAAATTTCAGGGTTCCTGCCTGTTTTTTGAATACCCAGTCCTGGAAGTTCCGGTTTACGGTCAGGTCGTATGCGTTAGCACAGGGTCGATTTCGGTTATCCTGCGGATCAGGGAAACGAGGGCTGTGAGTTCTTTTTTCGGGGAATTTCCGTTCACCTTTTCAAGCTGCTCGTAAGCCTGCCAGACCCTCAGGGGAGCTAAATGAGGCTTTTCCAGCTTCAGTTTCTCCAGCACTTCGTTTATCATCGTAAAGGTAACTTCCCTGCGCAGGTAGGGCTGGTTGTAGAAAATCCTCAGGGCTGTGATCTCGTCTCTATTAGCTTCCATATATGCCTTAAAGTCGCTGATTAGCTCATCAGCCCGTAAAACAGCGTCTTTGTCCCACTCGGCTCTCTTAAGGGTGTCAAGGTTCACGGTATCGATTATCTGCTCATGGACTCTGCGGACATTTTCGATATATTCGTTGAGCTCGCCGGAAAACGTGGACCTGGCAATATCAATCAGGATCTCCTGTGCCTTTTTCTTTGCATCGGCATCAGAAACTTCCGGCTGGCGCAGTTTAATCTCGGAAGCTTTGAGGTCAATGATATCAGGGTTATATGCATTGAGCAGATCCTTAACGGTCTGGTTGACAGTTTTTCCGTTCGCTTTCTCAGCAAAAATGGCTCTTTTGTCCTCACTTATCTGCCGGTTCAACCTTGCAAGCCTTGATGCCAGGGAAACATAAAGGTCTTCGTCCTGAGCCCCAAAAGTTACTGCTGCCAGCAGGTCTTTCAGAGATGTGCTTTTCTTGCGTTCCAGGGGCCGGCTGTCAGTTTTCATTGTTTTTGTAACGCCAACGGCGTCCACGATTACAAAATGTGTCTTGGCAGAAACAGCCGAGGGAGTCACTTTTTTAAGGTCATCGTAATCCAGGGTTCGTGTACCTCTGCCCTTTCATCTGCTCAAAATAATTCCGGCTTTTAACGTCCCTCATAAAGAGCAGGCATTCCAGCGGCTTTACATCTGTACCTGTGGCAATCATGTCCACGGTAACTGCTATTCTGGGATTGTAAAGGTTGCGGAAATCTGCCAGCACCGATTTTGGGTCTTCTTCGGCTTTATAGGTCACTTTCTTACAAAAGGCATTGCCTTCCCCAAACTC
>DADO01000040.1:1805-2854 GCA_002509325.1 Methanosarcina sp. UBA402
CGATATTGATAATATCATCGGCATGGCTGTCGTTCTTGGCAAAAATCAGGGTTTTAGGAACTTCCTCTCTGCCGGGGAAGATCTCAGGCAGGTTTTCTTTAAATGTCCGTATCACGCGCCTTATCTGGCTGGGATTGACCACGTCCTTATCCAGTTTTTTAGCGGTATAGGCGTAATCCTCGTCAAGCTGTTCCCAGCNNGGTGATTTCGGTCTCGATAGTGTACACATCATAACCCACGTTCACGCCGTCTGCCACTGCTTCTTCATGGCTGTACTCGCTCACTACATTTTCATTGAAAAAGCCGAAGGTGCGTTTATCCGGTGTGGCTGTCAGACCTATTAAAAAAGCATCAAAATAANNAATCCTCGTCAAGCTGTTCCCAGCGTTTTTTCCGGGTAAGCTTCTCCCGCCTGTCCACAAACTCCCGCGCACTTATTTTTGCCCCGTTTTTGGTGATTTCGGTCTCGATTGTGTACACATCATAACCCACATTCACGCCGTCTGCTACAGCTTCTTCATGGCTGTACTCACTCACCACGTTCTCATTGAAAAACCCGAATGTACGTTTATCCGGCGTCGCTGTAAGGCCTATTAAAAAAGCATCAAAATAATCCAGAACCTGCTGCCACACGTTGTATATTGAACGGTGGCACTCATCTATGACAATAAAATCGAACTCTTCAATGGGGACTTTCTCATTATACACTACAGGAAGCGGCTCCTTTGGCTGCCAGCCTCTCTCGGCAGGATTCTCTTCCTCAGTTTTTTCGTCCAACTCCTCGCCCTTCAGAATAGAGTAAAGCCTCTGGATTGTAGAAATGCATACCTGGCTGTCCGAGGGGGCGTAACTAGAACGCAAACGTTGGACATTGTAAAGTTCGGTAAATTTGCGGTTATCGTCATTGGGCACGTAAGCCTGGAATTCCTGCTCTGCCTGCTCGCCCAGGTTTCTGGTATCGACAAGGAAAAGCACCTTTTTAGCATCCGCAAATTTCAGCAATCTGTAGATAAAGGTTATGGCAGTATAGGTTTTTCCTGAACCTGTTG
>DADO01000040.1:3082-3891 GCA_002509325.1 Methanosarcina sp. UBA402
GGTTTTTCCTGAACCTGTTGCCATCTGGACCAGAGCCCTTGGGCGGTTGTCCTTAAAAGATTCTTCAAGATTTGAAATCGCTGTGATCTGGCAGTCTCGCAGGCCATCTGTTTTCAATTCAGGAATAGCAAGCAGCCTTTCCCTCAGAGGTCTCTTTTTAAGATATTCCTCAAAAGTCTCGGGTCGAAGATAAGAAAAAACCGGTCTTGACCTTGATTTTGGATCACGGAAGTCTGTGAACCGTGTAAGTTTTCCGGTACTCTCGTATACAAAAGGCAGCGGATCGTTGTTTAGGTACTTTAGCTTGCTTGCAGCGTATCTTGAGGATTGCTCCTCAACTACATTTAATCGGTGGCCTTCTTCGTCCCTTTTTCGCTTCAATAATCCCAATGGGCTTTTTATCAACAAATAGTACATAATCAGCGGGCTCCACATCAGTTAAATACTCCTTAACAGCAATTCCCCTGGAAGCACTCCAATCGATTTTGCTCTTTTCCTGCACCATCCAGCCAGCATCATTTAATTTCTTATCGATCTCGTTTCTGGCTTTCTGTTCAGGAGTCTGATTATTACTCATATGCTTTTACCCATTGAGGTCGAATTTCGTCCTTCTTTTCATTAAATTGAATTCATTATTATAATTAAAATTACAAACTCCTGATTAATACTAATACTTTTCTATATTTTACAAAAAAGTCAAGAGCAATCAAAAAAGCTTGGTGGCGGAGAACCACCTGAGAATATTTACCTCTTTTTTACTGTTATGTAGTATTCTTTTGTGCTGCTTCCTGAAGCAGTCTTTACAGTTA
>DADO01000040.1:3934-7117 GCA_002509325.1 Methanosarcina sp. UBA402
AATTTTGTAGTTGACGAAAATTATGATGAAAGTAATATGTTTGGAACAATTCGTATCTTAACCGAATCCAAATGAAATAGATTTGTATTTTCCAGGTTTAGTATATATGCGACGGATGCCAGTATTTTTGACAGGTAGCTCCATCACCGTAGGTCCATAGGTGCGATTTAATGCCTGAGGTACTGCCTCCAGTGTACTTAAACGATACCTTGATAAACGATACCTTGAGCTGGGCATAACCAGACGTTGTACTTGGTTTAAAGCTCGCATTAGGTGTGGAGTAGCAGCAAAATGGGGGAAGTCTGGGTATTACCTGCGGGAGTTTAAAGCTCGCATTAGGTGTGGAGTAGCTGCAAGTGTTGTTGAAGGCAGTATAAGTGCGAGAACGTGGCATAGAGTTATTATGTATTTTATCTTCACCAAACTCGCATTCTTCACCAAACTCGCATACTTCTTCTCTATTTCTTCTGGGTCGGAATTTATTCTTTTGATGTGAAAAAAGCATGATCAAGCCTATCTTGAATAGAATCTTCAGGGATCTTGATGTTTTATGCTGCTATTTTTTCACAACTCGGCTACACAAATCTTAATTCCTACACAGTTCCTGATTTATTCATATTCTGGTCTTGTACGTGAGTTATCGATTAATTCCGAAAAACCAAGTATATCCATCTTATTGGAGAATATGTAGAAAGAACCTTATTCATATGTTTTTCAATAACTTACATCCACTACCGTATAACGTATCCTCTTCAAATTGTATGGGTAAAAGTAAATTTCACATATTTACTAAAAATTTAAGAATTTAACCAGGTCTGAAAAACATAATCAAAAGGCACATTCTACTTCACAACTGTACGACAAAATTGTTTCATATTTTTCTGGTTGGGAAATTCTCCCTTGAATTTGAAGAGGATACAACTTTTCGTACCTTGCTTTTCAGGGACTAAACACGATAATTTGTAGAATGCCATTTTATCAATCGAATTTTGACAGCGCTTTTCCGAACTCTATATCAATCGAAGACTTGACAGAGCCGTATATCCATTACATAATAAATGTATATAGAATTTGTATTTACCATCACTGTTCTCTTGTTGTTCTTTTTTGATCACCCTCATCAATTACTTTGACAAAATGCCTGTCTGAGAGGTCTTCTTTTCCAGACCAGAAGATTGCCTTATGATACTTCCATGCATCAGGATCAAGCTCAAGGATTCCCACATGAATTATAAGTTCAAGGACAAACCAGTAGGCTGCAAACAAATGCAAAAAGCGGATCAGGCTCAACCCGTTAGCATTGATCAGGGATGCAAAATACCAAGCTATAGACAGGATCCATTCTGAAATCGGAATTCCAAACGGAGCCCAGGTATAACTGTAAAGCACTATTCCTGTGAGAGCTACCAGCAAAATCGCCAGGCTTTCGAAAACAAGCAGGATCTTCATCGCTGGATGGAGTTTCGTGACATAATGCTCCTCACGCTCGTCATAGATCGTAAAAGCCGGATACCTGCCTTTTCCAAAAAAATTTTTAATTGTACCAATAAGGCGTTCTACATCGGCTTTCCCAAACATATAAGACTCTTTGAAATGCCCTATACGATCACTGAGGCTGCATTTATCTCCTTTGCATGAGAATATGTTATAGGGAACCAGAAGCCAGTTTGCAACCAGGAAAAAGGGTACGGCAATCATGTGCAGGGCTCTGGCGGTGTCAAAAGCCATAAAATCCCAGCCTGCATAGATTTTGAATCCTGTGATAAGAAGGATAAACATGGCAACAAGATGCACCAGATGAGTAACCCTCTCAAGCCAGGTATAGCGTTCGACAATTATTCTTTTGGGAGCAGGGCTTTCAGCCGATCGTACCATATTTTCAGCCTCCTTTTAAACCACCTTGAAGGTCCGGTCCGGGTGTTTTCCGGTTTTATCTATTGTATGAATCGCACATGCTAGGCAAGGATCGTACGAGCGAGCTGTATGCATGATTCCGAGCGGATTTGAATAATCCACTCCAAGGGCATTTTCGGCAGCTGAAATCTTTGTGCCTATAAGAGCCTGCTCAACAGGGCTTGGAATCCCCTGTGCATTTCGCGGAGCAAGGTTCCAGGTACTTGGAACCACAGACTGGTACAGCGTTGTCATGGAATTCGAACCTGTTGCCACCCAATGCCCCAGAGCTCCTCGCGGGGCTTCCCACAGGCCCATTCCTTCGGAATTTTTTGCCATGGAAAGTTCGGTGTGTACTGCAACCTTTCCGCCTGCCTGGACATCCTGCCTGAGCCATTTCAACAGTTCGGGTATCACTACCAGGATTTCCTGCATCCTTGCAAGCATGCGGGTATAGTTGTTTGCAGGAGAATAGCCATTTTCTGCGAAAGTTTTTGCAAGGCCTGTTACAAGAGGTTCTCCAATAACCAGAAGGCGGGCAAGAGGTCCAACCTCACAGGGGATGCCAGCATAATTAGGAGCCTTTACCCAGGAATAACGGCTTTCTGAGCCTCTGGTATAATCAATTTCATCAGGATTTGACTCAGGCTCTGTAACCCCACTCCAGGGAGGACGATCTTCTTCTTGATCAATATAAAACGCATGAGTAATATTCTCCGAGATCTTCGTGTGATCAAATTTCTCAAGCTGCAAACGCCCGTTCATATAGCCTGATGGAATAACCCTGCTGTCCGCTGGGCTTGTAGGGTCATACCCGTCCCCTTTTTCAGGCTTGAAAAAGACCCCGTAAGAAAGAAAACCAATCTGATCGGGATTCTTATAGCCCCCTCCACGGTCCAGTTTCAGACTAATTGGCAAGCCTAGAAGTTTTTCTCCAACCAGCTCCGAACCAAAAGCTGCAAAAAGAGGGACGTCTCCCCAGCCTGAAGAGTGTGAAAAGTCGTTGCTGGTAAGAGACTTATTAAGAAGTTCTTGCAGGTGCCCAATTACGAAATTCACAGCTTTTTCCGGGGAAGAAGCCCTATAAGTGTTTTCAATCCAGGTTTCCGGAGGAACCCCAAGCGTAAAGGATTCAACGAATTTTGCAGTCTCGGAAATATACGCAATAAGCTGTTGAATATCTGCAACCGTTGGAGAGTAAACCACTCCTCCTACATGCTGTAGTACAGGATGAGGCATCTTGCCTGCAACAAGAGAAATACCGTCATGAAGGCGACGGAATTCCCTTAG
>DADO01000072.1:0-149 GCA_002509325.1 Methanosarcina sp. UBA402
CAAAACCTTTATAAAATTCTCTTTATCGTCATCTTGCCTTTAATGTGCGAGAAAGATACTATAATATGAATTGCAATAACCGGTTAGAATGATATTAAAAATGAACTTACTATTTTTACGGATCATGCCTTAATTAATTTTTCTAAAAA
>DADO01000072.1:319-8117 GCA_002509325.1 Methanosarcina sp. UBA402
TAATTAATTTTTCTAAAAAATCTTTTCCCTACCACCGATATGCTTTGCGGGTTATGTTTTTTATCAGTGATATATCTTTCTGCCTTAATGCTGAAGTCTGAAGTCCAGATTTTTACCCGATCTCAGCGCCTGTCTGGTATCCACAATCAAAGTTCCTGCCTTCCTACCTTTTATCGTCCGAAGAAGTTATGCATAAGGAAGTTAATCACTAATGCAAATGATCCAATTATGAGAATCATTCGATTCGAAAATTAACCAATATCCTTAAATCAATCAATACTCCGGAAGACCTTGCATGAATAATTTCGAGCGTGAAAAATATAGCCGGCAGATTCTTCTTTTTGGGGAAGAAGGGCAGGAAAAGTTGAAGAAGGCAAAAGTATTGGTTGCCGGAGCAGGCGGGCTTGGAAGTCCGGTTTCTACCTATCTTGCAATAGCTGGAGTGGGAAAGATAATTCTTGCTGATTTCGATTCCGTTGACCCCAGCAATCTAAATAGACAATTCCTGCACCATGAAAAGGATATTGGAAGACTAAAGATAGGATCAGCAAAAGAAAAGTTGCTCTCAATGAACCCGGATATTGAGGTTGAAACAATAGCAGAGATGCTTACCGAGTCAAATCTCGAGACCTTGGTTCCAGAATGTGATATTATAGTTGATGCGCTTGATAACCTCGAAACGAGACATATACTTAACAGGCTTGCTATAAAAAGAAAGATTCCTTTAATTCATGGAGCTGTTACCGGGTATGATGGCCAGGTGACAACAATATTGCCTGGAAAAACCCCCTGTTTCTACTGCATTTTCCCGCGCATTTCCAAAAAAGAAGTTTTTCCGATTTTAGGGACAACTCCAGGAATTATTGGTTCTATCCAGGCAAATGAAGCAATTAAGTTTCTGACAGGGCAGGGAAAACTTCTCGAAGGCCGCCTTCTGTTCTGGAGCGGGCTTTCAGGAAATTTCAGCGAAATCTCACTCTCCAAGCTAAATAATTGCCCGGTCTGTGGATGTCTCAAGGAAGAAAGCGAAAATAAATGAGAATTTTACCTTTCTAAACCAAGCTAAACCTTTATTTCAATTCCCTGTTACCGATTGGTCAATTTTTATATATCTTCAGTAATAATATCCTATAGGGTATCTTATGCGGGGGGATTTTATAAAAAGGAAGACCAAACCAGCTGGAAAAGACGTCAATGCTTGGGACGAGAACTCAAGTTTTTGGTCTTATGGATCTCAAGACCTAAATACTTCAGTACCTAACGCTTCCTCACCTACTTCATTTTTTACTTTTATCCCGAACGTGCCTTATTTTGATCTCCGGATCTATCGGGAGTCCAAGGTAAAATCAGTAATCAAGGTACACAGTGAAGATATGTACCGGCTGCTTGAAAATGTTCATTTTGACGGAGACTATTATAGGATAAAATATATAAGATCAGAGGATTGGGAATACTGCTGGGATCTCGCTGTCAGGGTGCAGTTTTTCGGGAAAATGCTGGGAATGACTCTTTATCCTAAACGCCTAGTTTCACAGAAAGAAAAAAGGGTTGTCTACAGGTCCATGATCCTAGTTAACCCTTACCAGCTTTGGGATGAGACTCTTGTAAATAAATTCTGGAATTTGCAGGAGAGAATTGAATTCCTGATAGCCAGAATTCTTTTTCATGAGTGCGTTCACGTTATAATTTCGCTTGGAAATATCATGCCTTCAGGTTTCGGAAACACAGATATTTATCTCGAATTCAGGAAGATGCTGGAAGTCTCAGTTTCTAAGAAGCTTTCCACTGAGCATAATAACGTGCAGTTTAGACTCTGGAATCTTGTCCTGTTTGGAGCGTCAGGCTCCGAGAGTGAAGAAAAACTACTTGAGAGAGTTCAGGAGATATACGAATTTCTCATCAATGAAAAGTACAGTAACCAGAAAACAGGAAAATCTTTTTATTCTCCTTCGGATAATAAAAAAATCGCCAGAAAATACGCATGGATGGCAGCCGTCAAAGCCGGAGGAAGCACACAGGTTACCAGAAGGATCTGGCAGGTAGAAGCCCGCAGGTTAAGCATTGCACTGAAAGAACTCTTTGACAGAATTGATATGGAATTAAGTAATATGGGCTTTAAATAAAATTAAATAATTATGTTAATATAAAATTGCGTTGACAATATAACATCCTTTGACAATGTAATACCCTGTTATTTTATTCATTGCTTTTCCTCTTTATTGTTTATTTCTAGAGCCGAATCTTATATCTCCTGTTCAAGAACTTTTGCTATTTTTTTCATATCGGGAAGTTCGTGCACAGGATATTCTTCGAAGAATATGACTTTCTGTTCCTCGTCGATAATTATGTTCGCCCTCTGAGAAACCCCTTCTTTTTCCCTGAATATTCCATATGCTCTGGCAACCTCCCCATGAGGCCAGAAGTCCGAAAGAAGCTTGATGTGCGTAATTTCCAGTTCCCTGGCCCAGGCCCTTTTTGATGGAGTGGGATCCACACTTATGCCAAAAGCCACTGTGTTCAGCCTGGTGAACAGTTCGTGGTTTTCTTCAAGTGATTTCATCTGTTCTGCACATACGCTCGTCCAGGCAAGAGGATGGAATGATAGGAGCACTTTCTTGCCAGCGAAATCGTAGAGGTGTACCTCTTTCTCCTTGTGATCCCTTAATCTGAAATCCTGAATTTTATCCCCGATTTTAATCTCTTTCATAGTAAATTCCCCGATTTTAATCTCTTTCATAGTAAATTCCCCGATTTTAATAAAATCGTCTACGTTTAATAAATTGTCTGTTTACTAACCTGTTAACGTTTTTGACAGGCGAAGTACCAATAAGAAATGCAAGAAAGAGCAAAAACAATGCATGCACAAAGAGTTAGAAACACGTGTACGAAAAAAGTAAGAAACAATGTATGCGAGAAAGAGCAAAAACGATATGAATAATAAAAAGTTAATACTGCTTTTCTTCAACTGCAAATTCTATAACGAATTCAGTTCCTCTATCTTTTTTCACATCAAGTTTGCCCCCTAACTGGTCTACAAGCGTAGTTATAAGTTGAAGGCCGAGACTTTCGGAATTTTGTATATCGAGACTTTCAGGCATACCCACTCCATTATCTTTGACAGTAAGAACAAAACCTGTATTTTCACATTCGACTTTTTCTCTTTTTTCCTCACCGCTTTTGCGGTGCCAGGCTTCTCTCCCGAACAGTTCTATTTGAACATTCCCTTTTTCTCTACCTGGAAATGCATGCTTCAGGGAGTTTGAAATGAGTTCATTCACGATTATCCCTAAAGGAACTGCTGTATCCATATCAAAGAAAATGCTTTCTTCCAAGTTTACTTCCAGGCTGACATCTGGATTTCCGAGCCTGTGAGTCTGGAAAAGGTTCTCACTAAGTCTCTGGAGATATGTTGAAAAGTTTAATGTATCGACTTTCCCGTCCCTGTGCAACTCTTCGTGGATAAAAGCCATAGATATTACACGGTTCTGGCTTTCAAGAAAAGAATCAAGCACTTCTGAAGTTTGAACGGTTTTCCTGTTTTTGAACCTTTCAGCCTGGAGGTCAAGTAAGGACGAGATTACCTGCAGGTTGTTCTTAATCCTGTGATGAATTTCTTTTTTACGGGCAAGCTCAGCCTTTGCAAGAGTCTCCTGTGCCTCTTTCTTTTCAGTTATATCGTGGATTGTACCCTGGTATATTCCAGAGTTTTTGCTACTGCCAGATATCTTCTGATAGCTTGCGCGAACCCACTTTAATCTCCCTTTCCTGCATATTATCCGGAAATCGATTTCTGCGTAGCAGGAATGCGCAGATACCTGAATCTTTTTCATTTCTTCACAAATGAGGGACAGGTCTTCGGGGTGAATAAGCTCTTTCCAGATCTCGTCAGATAGGAATTCAGCTTCACTGTATCCCGTAATTTCTTCGACATTTCCATGAAGGAACAGAGGAGTGAAGTTCTCATTGACCTGGAAAAAGATTCCTTTAAAATTGTTTATAAACGACCGGTATTTTTCTTCACTTTCCTGAAGTTCCCTCTGCACTCTGTTGCGTTCGGTAACATCAAGCACCGCGCCCACGAGCCCAGTTATCTCACCTTCTATACCAAAAAAAGGGGATTTGAGAACAACAAATTCTTTTCCAAGGCAGTTTGGAAGATATCTACTTTTTAATTCGCAGCATTGTTCTATTCCCTGTCTGTAAATCTGAAAGTCCAGTTCATCATATTTTTTTATCAGCTCTTGAGGCGCCAGGTATGTAAGTTCACCATAGACCTTACCTGTTATTTTTTCTTTAGGAAGGCCTATAATTTCCTTTGCAAAATGTTTATTACAGCCTATATATCTGCCTTCGGTATTCTTATAAAAAACAGGAACTGGGATTTCATCAAGCATTCTTTCCTTGAAACCAAAACTTTCCCTCAGAGCTTTTTCAGCCTCTCTGACCTGAGTGATATCCTGCATAACGGTAACGAGTCCGAGAACTTCCCCTCTTTCCCCCTTGAAGATTGATTTAGTTGCCAGAAAAGTTCTTTTTATCCCATCGGCACAAATGCCCTCGCATTCGAGAGTCAGGCATTCTCCTGATCTTAGAAGTTCCCAATCAGCTATATCCCATTCCTTAAAGCCTCTGAGAATACTCTGCGCTTTTTCGGAAATTTGCTTTTTTTCCTGAAATTTATCTAAAGTATCATTTATTACCTCAAGCAGAGTACGGCCGAGAACTACTTTTTCGGGAAGCCCTATAATTTGCCTGGCAAATGACCCATTAACACCAAGGATTGCCCCTTCCTGATCAGTATATATAATAGGATTCGGTATGTTATTGAACATATTCTTGATTAAGGAAAAATTGGCCTCGTATGCTTCCTCCCCACGTTCAAACCTAGGAAACTGGCAGCAAAATTCTTGATTTGTAATATTAAGTTTTTTAATTTCATTTTCTGCCAATATTTTTCAGCTCCCCTGTCTTCTGTTACCCCTTATGCCTCTTATTTTCGAACTCAGCTTTGCAGTATATAAGGATACAGTTTTTAATCTACAACACTTTATGGTTACAATACTTTATATAGTTACAGTACTTTATGAGCCTATCCCAGCCTCCTTTTCTTAGTTGTTCAGGTCTTGCAAAGTTGCCCGCAGCATGAGTTTCCAGAAATCTTTTCATTCTCAGTTAATTCTCAGAATTCGAATGGATTATCAGGTTCAATACTACAGGAAAAGAGATTTTGAGTATTGGACTGAGTTCTATAACTGAATAAACTCTATAACTGAATAACTCAATAATCTCTTCTAAAGAGATAGTTGTAAATTGATGTTTTACACATTCATAATTGATAATTTACACATTAAAAATCCTTGAAAAAAGCTATAAACAAAAATTTAGAAGCCTCGTGCGTGATTCGAACACGCGACCTAGTGATTACAAGTCACTCGCTCTACCGGGCTGAGCCAACGAGGCAAATTGGAACTGACTGCGACTTACCTAAATACAATACTCACAGATAAGCTTTATGGCAGATTTCTTTTTCCGGAAGCCAGCCGTCTTGTTTTACCTGCTTTCATTTACCTTTTTTGCCGGATTTTTGAGGTTATAGTACATAATCCTTATGGCATTCTTTGTCTATACTCGCATAAGATGTGGCAGGAAATCGCAAAATACGGGCGCAAGCTGGTTGAACACGGGCTTGTCGAATCCAACTTCGGAAACATCAGTGTCAGGGCTGGCGACAGGATGCTTATTACCCGGACAGGGGCTGCGCTTGATGAAATCACAGAAAATAATGTTGTTGAAATTGACATTCAGGGCACCTCGTCCCTGGATATAATTGCATCTTCCGAAGCTGTCGTACACAGGGAAATTTACAGGCAGACTTCAGCGCTTGCAATTATTCACGCCCACTCTACGTATGCGGTTGTTGAATCCTTGCTCGCAGGTCCTGATGAGAGGATTGTGCCTGAAGATAGCGAAGGGCAGTACTTCCTTGGCGATATACCGATCGTCAGAGGAGGGATAGGCAGCCGCGAGCTTGCAGGAAATCTTGTAAATGCGCTCTCAAGGCACAGGGGCGCTATAGTTTACAGCCACGGGACTTTTGCAATCGGGAGGACGCTTGGAGAAGCCTATATCGTGACCACGCAGCTTGAGCATTCTTGCAAAGTTAAGTACCTGTACGAGCTTGCGGCAGCGAAAATGAAGGAAAAATAAGTAAACTAAACGACCGCTCGTTTAATCCGCGCAAACGCTCGCTCGTTTGATCCGCGTTACTGAGTAAAAGTAAAAGTAAAAGTATGCAGAAGAAGGAAAAAATAAGTAAACTTATTTATCGAGTGAGCTGATAATCATACAGCTTAAGTATAAATATAAAAAACAGGTAAACAAAGAAACGTTATAAATGAGCAGATCCAAACCTGGACACTTAACAAGAAGATAAAGTGCCTGTTTCTGGAGCGGCTTTCTATTATGGATATCACCTAAGGAAGAATCTCGAGTACCATGACATTCAATACCCTGAGACCTTTTGCCTCAAAAGTTATCGAACCGCTGGCAGACTTTTTCGTTAGATATGAGGTCTCACCTGATACAGTTTCCATAGCTTCCCTTATCTGCGCGTTTTTTGCAGGGATTAGTTTTTATTACTCGCCCGGGTCCAGGGAATTAGTCCTGCTGGCAGGCGTCCTGGTAATACTTAACTCAATTTTTGATGCCCTTGATGGATTGATTGCACGGAAATCAAATAGGGCTACCCCAAGAGGGGATTTTCTGGATCACGTTATCGACCGCTACTCGGATGTTTTCATCATATGCAGCATTTTTTTTGCAGGTTACGTCCCATGGCAGATCGGGGTTGCAGCGATTGTAGGAGTGCTGCTTACCAGTTATCTCGGCACCCAGGCTCAGGCTCTCAGACTTGGAAGATACTATGGAGGAATCATGGGCAGAGCTGACCGCCTTGTAGTTATAATTCTAGCAGCTTTCGGCAACTTTGCCTTTTCATCACAGATTGCAGGTTACTCAGTTTTGGGCTGGGCTGTCATCCTGATTGCTGTAACCAGCCACATAACAGCAGTCCAGAGAATTAATTATATCTGGAAGAGACTGGAATGAGGAAGAGACTGGAATGATAGCGCCCGTTATTAAGAATTGCAAAAATTGATTTTATTCATTTAAGGGAAGAATTGATCAATTCGTTTAAGGGAAGAATTGATCAATTCGTTTAAGGAAAAAATCCTTCAGACCTGAATATAGACTTGTGCGGCGAATAAGTTAATGTAATACAAATATAATACCTGACTATGCAGTCTCAAGGAAAACAGTATGAATATCTGGAACATACTGCAGATATCAAGTTCCTGGCTTATGGGAAAACCCTGGAAGAAGTATTTGAAAATGCAGCTCTTGCTATGTTCAATGTTATGATTGATACACAAAAAGTCCTTGGAGAGACTGAAAGGGAAATTGTACTTAAGTCATCTGATCTGGAGTTCCTGCTTGTGGACTGGCTTTCCGAGCTTCTATATATCTTTGAAGTTGATGAAATTGTATTTAGGGAGTTTAGGGTTGAAAAAGTCATGGAAGAAGATGGAGAATACTCAATAACAGCTCAGGCACTGGGCGAAAAGTATTATCCTGAAAGCCACCCCTTTGAGACTGAGATCAAGGCTGTTACCTATAACCAGTTAGAAATAGTGAAGACTGCCGACGGCTGGAAAGCTCAGGTCGTAGTGGACATTTAAGAGAGCAAAACATTTCCCCCAGTCCCGGGAACCTACTGTTTTTACAGACGATAAGACAGAAA
>DADO01000073.1:0-2602 GCA_002509325.1 Methanosarcina sp. UBA402
AGTTGCGGTATAACTTGTAGAGTTGTTCCATGCAATATTTCCAGCAGCATCTTTTGCCGAGACATTAACCGAATGAGTCCCTGCAATAGCTGTTATTGTTCCTTCCCAGAGATCTCCACTCTGGTAAATCAGCGAAGAACCAGAGGCTTCAACAGAAATCACTTCAACGTTGTCAGTAGCGTTTACACTTACCCTGATAAGGTCTCCGGTTTTCTTAGGTTTACCTTTAGCACTGGTGTTCAGGCTAACCGATTTGATCACAGGACTTTCGGTATCAGGAGTAGTTGTGTATGCTTTAATGCAGGAGTTCTCAGTAGGCTCAATACTTGTCAAGTCTGACCAGGCTATCCCATTGTGACTAATGTAACTTTCTCCTGGGTTAGCACTTGCTTTGCTTGAATAACCAGAGTATCCATATTCCATAGGGAAAAAAATCTCATATTCCGAACTAATCTTCACAACAACTGAGAACTTCTGTCCAGTGTTTAGAGGCACAAGCTGTTTGAGTGAAACTGTATGGTAGCCTGGCAGTTCGAAGCGACCGCTAATGTTGGAGACTAGAGTACCGTTGACTGGAGACGATAATGGGTCACGGTATACATACACTTCATAGTTGACATTAGGCTGTGGCGTATAAAATCCTACAGCATTCAGCTCCTCGTTTGACCTAGCCGTAAAGACATTGGCAGCCCAGACAGACGTTGAATTGGAGTATCCTCGACTCTCTATCCATCCCAAAGGATCATATTGATAAATATTCTCGTAGTTATTTGGGCTTTCAGCTGTGTATACAAACAAGTCACGCCAAACACTGCTTTTCATACCGAGGTTTGCATCATAATACGAGATATAAAAGTACCCTGATCCGTTAATTCCACTACCGGTACCCCAGCTGTTTTTACAGATAAACGCTCCATCTCCTAGGGATGTAGAATTGAACTCATTTCTGCTAAAATTGTCATTCCAACCAACGATGCATATAGCATGACCATTCGTACTACTCGAAGTAACTACTTCTGGATTATAGAAAGTTGCCCATAAGTAATCATCTTTTGAGCCAAAATAATCCCAATTCACGTCAAAAACTGCCCATACCCCTCCTTTTTCCTTGATCATTTTTTTGATCAAACCATTATCAGTAGCGTTACTGCGCGGCGGCAAAATAAGCACTTGCTGAACGTGTTTTTGCACTGTCTTATTGGTAGGGGATATTCCCGAGGTAGCATTATAGGGATCATCTGATTCAAGTACAGGCCCACTCCATCTTGTAAGATATGCCGTTGATTGATATCCACTTCCTCCACTGTCGTGTGTTCTGTCAAATCCCTCAGAATAATTTTCAGAAAGAAGATTTTTCATGTTATTTTCTGAAAAGTTCCATTGACGCGAATCAACAGGAATCAAATATGATTCAAGTGAAGCAAGTGTAGCATGCGCCCAGCAAGAGCCTGCTGAGCCTTGATCTTTTACAGAAGTTACCCGTTCTTCGTCCACAAGGTTAAAGTATGATTCTGTCGGGTACTCAGCTGACTCAGTACCTAAAACCAGGCTGTAGTTATCTGATTCCGACTCAGGATCTGGAATATATGTATAGTTCTCAGGCCAGTAAATAGAAGTTGGTGAAGGAATAACTCCTAAAGTTATCTGATTCCCATCTTCATCTAAATATTTTGACTCCCAATTTTCCGGATTATCAAGGTAATCCAGAAATTCAGGATCTGGGGTGATCACTTGGGAACTCAGATTTAGAGTTTCCGGATCCAAGCCTGTGTCGTTATAGTCAGAAGTCAAGTTTTCTAAATATTCAGAAAGATCCAAAAATTCAGGATTTAATGGAGCTATTTGTGGATTTGAATCTGAACCACCTGCACATGCAGGGTATAACATCATAATTAAAAGCACAAAAAAAATACAGCCTCTGGTTATGATGCCAGATAATCTCATATTATTTGGTTTTTGAAAGCACATATCTCTATAACCCCCATTAGGACAGGAATTAAAAAATCAACATGTTTGCTTCATAACCTGCTTTGATTCGACGATTGGACAATAACCCAAACTTGGTGTTTAAATTACAAATGTCCAATTGTTTTTACCCAGTTGACCCGGTTGGGGAAAATCAATTACCCAAAGCGGATCCCGCATATGAATCAGATTTTATGGCGCGGATCTCTAGTTTAGATTCTAGGTTGTAAAAATAATTAAAGAGTTTAACTCCATATAACCGTATTTATTGAAGCCCTGAGTATCCGATTCCATAACTTAGAACCCACTAATAAAAAAATTTTTATCATAGGATCGCTAAGAAACAGGTTATATTTTTTTCCAAAGTATAGAGAGAGTAACTTCTATTTATGCTTTAGCCTGTGTTTTAATAATATTTAAAAAATTATGTAACTATTCAGCCTATCAAAAAATGCCTGTTGATATTGATTCTAATGAAAATGAGGAATCCGGGAAATAACTGATGAACAATTAAAAAACACAGTCAGTCGCCAGCAGTCAAAGAAAATCAATTTACAGAAATTTGTCTATCGAATCTTAGTAAAGATGGTTATTGATGTTGTTTTATATATAAAGATGGCTATTGATGTTGTTTTAT
>DADO01000073.1:2775-3057 GCA_002509325.1 Methanosarcina sp. UBA402
ATGTTGTTTTATATAGGCTGAATATTTAAAAAATTATTACAACTCTAACTTTTAAAGAAATACAGCTAACCTACAAGAAATTTAAGAAGAAGCTATTGAAGGCGGGATGTCTTATTCCAACCTTTATTTTAGTGAGTTTGGTGTACTTACAATAAGGCCAAATTTGAGATTATTCTGGATTGTTATGCACCTATAAATCTGATATAACGTATTAAGAAAAGATATATCTGCAGCATTTCTGGCATCCGTTTTTAAAATTGAAAAAACGAACATGAAATTCTT
>DADO01000073.1:3207-4361 GCA_002509325.1 Methanosarcina sp. UBA402
AAACGAACATGAAATTCTTCGAATAACAGGCACAAAGAAATGAAAGTACTTGAAAGCACTTTCATGCCAAAGGAATTAAAAAATTCACATAAACCTTTCAAACCTTTCCTTTCTCGCTTTACAGATAGGACAGACCCCAGGCGGTTCGTCCATGGCACAGAGATATCCACAAACCTTGCATCTCCATACCGGTTTTGAAAGTTTCCCTGTAAACTCCATAGTTTCTATCATCTCGGCTCTTTTCTTTTCTTCCTCTCTTTCGGCGTCTCTCTGTGCTTTAGGAGGGCGCCTTTCTGGAATTGATTCTACGCTTCTTTCCCCCCGGAAAACCTCGTCTGAAACGTAAAGTGCACAATAACAGGTTCCGTAATCATTCAGATCGGGATCTCTATAGTAGCAGGGACAGACAATGTCCAGGTCTTCTTCCAGATTATTAGCAGAAAGCCTGCAAGGGCAGGACCAGTAGCCGTACCTCTGCTCATTGGCAAGCAGCCCTCGCACAAGCTCCTTTGTGAATTCAACGTCAAGGTTGAGATGATATCCCGAATTTTCGGCCTGGTCATTCAAACGCCTGTAGGCCCTGTCCACTAATTCTTCTGTTATGCCTTCTTCAGCAGCTTCCTCTTCTTTCAGCCCGACTCCCCCTTAAAAACCGAGGGCTTCACGGATTTCTTTTTCCTTAAAACCCACTATCGCCTTTTCTCCATTTATAATAGTTGTCGGGAAAGAAGTTGAAGGGTTGAAGCGTCTTATTTCCCCAACAGCCTGGTCTTCTTCTTTTCCTTCAAGCTTATCCACATATATAAAATCGAAATCCACGCCAAGATCAGTAAGCAGTTTCTTTGTCTTTTTACACCATACGCAGGTGCTAAGGCCATACATTACAACCTTACCCCTATTAATTCCGGAAATGTGAGCTCCTTTCTCCTTATCCAGAGTAGATACATCCATTAGATTAACCCCCCCGGCTACGATAAATTTATGGCAATACGCCTATGAGTATTTTACCTCGAAAATGAGTATTTTAGGTCGTGCGCTATTAGTTAGTTGATGATATTTCTAAAACGCTTTTAGTGGCGTATCGTACCTTTTTTGCAATTCAGTAAGGTTAATAAGCATACTTGATATACGAAACATAAGGCATTTCTAGCACT
>DADO01000188.1:0-4731 GCA_002509325.1 Methanosarcina sp. UBA402
GTGGATACTGTCAAACTTAGGATTCAAACTGATTTTAACAAATTGAGAAAAGAGATTAAGAACATAGATCCTGAACTTAAAAGTGAATTGGATGAAATTCAAGATAGTTTAGATGAAGTAAGTGCAGATAGTGAAAAAAAAGATTGAACAAACCTCTTAATAAGTTACATCGTTTTCTCGTAGACTTGAGTGATTCTAATTCTGACTATAACAAACTCATTACAGGAACCGAAAACGGTATAGAGTACGCACAAACGCTTGGCAGAACCTATAATAAATTTGCCCAATGGCTTGCAATGCCTCAGGTTCCAGACTTGTTCCTTGGAAAATAATTCTGTTTGAGTTTTCAACCTTACTTTTGCCCTTTCATATCCTCTTCCACAACCTTCAAAACATTAACACTCGAAGTTGTCTGAATCAAATAAAACTGCTTGCTCACAGACGCAGTTTTCTTTGCTGCGGTTTCCATACAGAGCATGAGAATTTTTACGGCATCCTGAAAAGTGCTTTTTTTCGTCCAGTTGTCCTTAAAGCATTTATTGGCTACCTGCTTGGTAAATTCATTTCCAAGGACTACTAAATTACTTCCTTTCGCGTGTGAAGTTAAGGCCATCTCGTTGTCCCTGAGCTCGGCAATCGCGTAGTTTCCGGCTGAGGCGTACAGCCTTCTTTTTTTGACGACCCCGCCTTCAACTGAGGATACTTCCCCTACTAAAATACCGTTTCTCTCTGAGACTTTGCTTTTGCAGTCCGTGACCGTTATGCCGACCCCGAATTCTCTGGTTTTTTTTGCGAGTTCGTCATCCGTGACTATTGCCCCGCCGTAAAGCTCTTTTTCGAGCTTCTCCCTGTCCTGCTTATCTCCTTCAAACGTTATTTCCCGCAAATCTCCGGTCATTACTGCACCGTTTTTCCCAATAAAAGTGATAACAAGAGTCATTTTTCAGGTTCCTGGGTTTTGATATTTCTAATTTTATATTTTTTTCCGGCTTTCTGGCAAGACTTAGTGTTGTATAAAATTAGCATATGTTATTGAAAATCTTATGGAAAATTGCAAATTTTATGGAAATCAGGGCACAGCTTAGAATTGAGTTTCTATCATAAAAGCCTATCAATGATAGTGTCGCGAATTTGCTGTAAATTCAAAGTCAAATTTTTATGTACAATAGAAAAATGGATTTCTTGATGTGAAATTTTCTACCCAATAACTTTTTAAGATTTGTGATTTTACAGAAAAAACGGCACACTGCCCTATCAATTCTATTCACTTTTACTTCTGACGACTCATTTCCAAAATCTAGTGATAAAAGTAAGTATAACATCACTACACAAAATTATAATTCTATAATTATGTAATAATGTTACGGCAAAAACAATGATAACTATAAACCTTACTCTTAATAACTTTTCGGAACTACTGTGTTATAATAAAATTTATATGCATGAATTTTAATGCTTTGCAACAGGTGACATTATATGAATAGTAAAAAAATCGATGAGTCTTTGCTCAAAAGTAAGGGATTTCTGCCTCAGAGGCAGGAAAATATGTTTTCAATGCGGCTGAAAGTTGTAAGTGGAAATCTGGACGCCGAAAAACTGCGGGCAATTGCAGACGCAGCCGAGAAGTATGGCTCAGGCTATGTCCATATAACCTCAAGGCAGCAGATTGAAGTTCCTTTTGTCAAACTTGAAGATGCGGAAGCAGCAAACAATGAACTTGAAAAGCAGGGCATTTCAGGAGGCTCTGCCGGAAAAAGGGTACGAGCCGTCATCGCCTGTCAGGGGGATAGGGTCTGCAGAAACGGGTTAATCGACTGCGAGAACCTTGCATGCAGGATCGATGAAAAATACTTTGGAGAAGCTGTCCCGAAGAAACTCAAGATTGCAGTAACAGGTTGTCCTTCAGCCTGTATGAGGCCTCAGGAAAATGATTTTGGGATCATGGGTGCGGTAAAACCTGAAATCCTCGAAGAAAATTGCGTCGGTTGCAAGCGCTGTGAAAAGGCGTGTAAGGTTGGGGCAATAAAAGTCCTGGAAGATAAATCCTTTATAGATATCGAGAAATGCATCCTGTGCGGGGCATGTATTGCAGCCTGCCGGAAAGATGCCCTGAGGGCAGAAAAAACCGGCTGCACAATCTTTGTTGGAGGCAAAGCAGGACGACAGCCCAGGCAAGGCACAAAACTTCTTGAACTTGCAGACGAGGAGCAGCTTTTCTCAATCCTCGAAAAAACCTTTGAATATTACAGAAGAGAAGGCCTTGACGGAGAAAGGTTCGGAGCCCTCCTTGACAGGCTGGGAATGGAAAAATACAGGGAGGAAGTCCTTCCCTAAAACCTTCCTCCTACTTCTCAATGAACAAAAAATTGAAACTTCGTCTATTTAGAAGTCATTCCGCTTAGCCTGTCGGCCTGGCGCGCATTGCAAGCCAGGAAATTATCGCTCCCAGACCTACCAGCAGCGCAATAAAGCGTATAAGCCCTCCTGCAAAGGGAATTTCATATACAATTGCAAATACAACAGCCCCAACAAGATAGTACATCATTTTTCCTGCGTCCTTTTTTAAGATTTTGTTATAAATTATCTCACCTGCAAGCAGTTTCACGGGCACCGTCGCGATAAGAAGCGCAAGTACAAAGAGCAGGAAAATCAGAACTGAAAGGCTCCAGCCGAAAATAGTAACAAGCAGAACTACCGAGAGCACTGGAAGGAAAATCAGAGCCAGGAAGCCCAGTAATCCCGTTTTTAAAGGTGAATCTTTTACGAGTTCAACAAGCCCGCTTACGAAACCCGGGAAAAGGTAAATCAGGATCAGGCCCATAGCCAGGGATGCGAGCAGCCCGAGGATGAAGGAGAAAATGCCAAACCCTTCAGAAGTACTTTCATACTGCTTTTCCGTTGCATTTACCTGCGTGATGTTCAGGTTTCCCCCTACCTTTTCTCCCAGATTGGAGGGGTAATTGTCGGCTTGAAGTGCAAGATTCCCTTTAAGCTCGAAGCCTTCTCCGGTCTTGAGGGTGCCTGTTGAGATTTCCCCATTTCCGTTAACGTTTCCATTAAGCATTACCTCCCCTCCAGCCAGCAGGATATCTCCTTCGACCACACTGTCCCGGGAAAGAGTAATCTGGCCGCCGGCTGCTACCACATCTCCACCTACATTTCCGTTTACAGTTATAGAACCTCCCATCACAATGATGTTTCCTGAAACGTTTCCATTAACAATTAGCTCCCCGCCTGCGCCTATGAAATCGCCCCCAGTGTTCCCGTTTATCTCAAGCCGGGACCCTGCGAGCACCAGGTCTCCCTGAGTATCCCGGTCAATCCGAAGATTTGCTCCGCCCCCGAAAGCGTTTCCTGAGCTCGTATATTTAAGACGATTTTCATCGGCAGCTCCTGCTGAATAAGGCAGTGCAGCAAAAAGTATTATAAGAAAAATAAGACCTGAAACCAGTTTCTTTTTCATAAACCAGCCCTCTATAATATTATTTAATTTTCCTTCTAATTATCTTCTTCTATTAAAGAATATAAGGTCATCTAAGGAAACTTAAAAATGTTTCCAAAAATTATATTACAATCAATAATAAAGATTCAACTCAGAACGATAAAAAGTAAAGGAAAGCTTCAGTGAAAATTTAAAGGGTATGTACTATACCTTTCATTGAGAACTTACAACACATGACAAGCAAAATATAGCACTTGCGATTTCATGAATAATCGCCTGAACCTTGGATACAATATAGTGCGAAAAGAAAATATTTACTAGATGCTCAAAGCACAGTACCTGATATTCAAATCGTATGAGTCCACCCAAACCCATGCCAGTTCCAGTTGAGATGAGGTCGCAAGCAAGATAAATTCAAATGACATTTTAGTTATATTCAAATAATATTTTAGTTGTATTCAAATGACATTTTAGTTGTATTCAAATAATATTTTAGTTGTGCCAGAATCTAAAAAACAACAATTTTACATAGAAATTTAAAATGAGGATTTGAATCTCCGTGATTGGAGCTTAAATCCTCATTACTTTTGTTATGAAGTCTGGTTATTCAGTACACTACCAGATACTCCCTACTTATTTTACTAATTGGGGAAACTTTTGAGTCCATACGTACATGGAATATTTTGAGTCCAGATACATTTGACTGGACCCTTACTTCCAGGGGAAGTGTAACCTCTTCCCCGGCCCTCAAATTCAAAACTTTTTCAGTCCATGAGAATCCAGAGGTATCTACTCTCCTCGAAGCCGGAAATGTATTAGTTTCTATCCGGACTTTGAGGGTATCATCAACGTTTTGATTATTTCTAATTTTAATTTTGAAAGGCACAGTAGTCCCTTTCTTTACATATTTTATTGTCGGATTTACATTGAAGAATACCATTCCCTTAAGTCTGAGGACGTGGCAAGGCAGTGAACTCTCTGCCTTATTGTCAGTGGCATCTAGGGCAACTACGGGAATATCGTAGTTTCCTATCATTAAAGGAGCCTTTACGCTGCCTTCCCATAAGTCCTTATTCTTAGTAAGTGAAATCCCATTTACGATTACATTTGCAACTCCTATGTCATCCGTTACATTAACTGTAACATAAATAGCAGAACCGCGGGTTGTATTAACTGGATACGAACTAACCCAATGAATTTCCGGGGGTTCGGTATCTTCTGTTGGGTCGAGACTCTGTGCAGTTGCAGTATAACTTGTAGAGTTGTTCCATGCAACATTTCCAGCAGCA
>DADO01000188.1:5006-5187 GCA_002509325.1 Methanosarcina sp. UBA402
AACCGAGGTTACTGCAATGTTATCAGTAGCGTTCACACTTACTTTGATAATGTCGCCAGTTTTTGGTGTAGTGTTATTCAGGCTAACCGATTTGATCACAGGAGCTTGGGTATCAGGAGTAGTTGGGGTATAACTTGTAGAGTTTTTCCATGCAACATTTCCAGCAGCATCTTTTGCTGAG
>DADO01000022.1 GCA_002509325.1 Methanosarcina sp. UBA402
CAAAATGTCGCATTATTTAAAATGATGACTATATTTATGTCAATTTTTGATGAGAATTTATTTTACTATATTAATATTTCGCAAAAAAATTATATATGATTGGGCAAACAATACCAGCCAGAAAAAAGTTGTTTAAGCTGCAAAAATAAATAGTTCTCTTAAATATATATTTACTGTTATTTGAATTAATATGAAAGAGAGCATTAACTTGAATATATTTAGTTTTTATTAACTGAATTTTTGTGGCAATTTTAACAATATTTTATCTTTCAAAATGTAATAATTTTTAAAATTACTTCGGTTAAACCGGGCTATTATTATGAACAAAAATACAAAACTTGAGGTACGAAACATTACCAAGGTTTTTGGTAAGAACCCTCAGAAAATTATTTCCCTCCTGAATGAAGGCTTATCCAAAAGTGAAATTTTTGAAAAAACAAAACAGACTGTTGGACTTAACAACGTTAGTTTCAAAGTCTACGATGGAGAGATCTTCGTTATAATGGGGCTTTCAGGCTCAGGGAAGTCCACTCTTTTACGTTGCTTGAATCGTCTCATTGAGCCAACTGCAGGAGATATCCTGATAGACGGACAGAATATCACGCAGATAAGTTCGGAAGAACTGCGGGATACTCGCAGGACCAAACTCGGGATGGTGTTCCAGAACTTTGCCCTGCTTCCCCATAGGACTGTACTTGATAATGTGGCATATGGGCTTGAGATTCAGGGGATTCCTAAAGAAGACCGCTATTCTAAGGCTCTTGCAGCCATAGAAACCGTTGGGCTCAAAGGCTATGAAAATAGCAAAATAACCCAGTTAAGCGGAGGCATGAAGCAGAGGGTAGGACTTGCAAGGGCGCTTGCCAATGACCCTGATATCCTGCTTATGGACGAGGCTTTCAGCGCCCTTGATCCTCTTATCAGGAGTGATATGCAGAATGAGCTGCTTGCAATTGAGGACAGGATGCAAAAAACAATTATCTTTGTTTCTCATGACCTGGACGAAGCCCTGAAACTCGGGGACCGTATCGCCCTTATGAAAGACGGGAAAGTAGTCCAGATAGGAACCCCTGATGAGATCCTGACCGAGCCTGCAAATTCCTATGTCTCAAGGTTCGTTGCAGGGGTTGACAGGTCTAAAATCCTTACTGCTGAATCAGTTATGAGACGGCCTGAACCATTTGTGTCCGTCAATTCTGGGCTCAGGGTAGCGATTAAGTTAATGAAAGCTCATGGAATCTCCTCGATTTATGTTGTTGAAGGAAAGAACAGGCGCCTTAAAGGCATACTTATGATAGGTGAAGCCCTTAAGGCTCTTAAAGCCGGAAAAAGCCTTGAAGAAGCTATGCTCAAGGAGCCTCCCCAGGTACCTCCGGATTTGCCTCTTAGCGACATTATCCCGTTGATTGCGGAAAGCCAGTACCCCCTTGCTGTGGTCAATGATTCCGGAAAACTCCTTGGGATTATGGTCAGGGGCACAGTACTTGGAGCCCTTGCAATGTCCGGACAAAACGGACACGCCGCAGTTTTTGAAGGAAAAGATCCAGAAGAAAAAACCTCTGAAGAAAAGAATTTAGAAGAAAGAAACTTTGCAGGAGAAAACTTTGAAGAGACCCCTCCAGAGAAAACGGGTCCAATTGCCAACGCCAATAGTGAAGGAGAGGTCGGAAGAGATGTCGGATTTCCTTCAGAAAGCCCAGGCATTCCCGACGTCTCAGGCGGTATAATTAATGATGGAATTGACAGCGGGTCTGTGCCTGCTGAGGCAACGGCCAGAGCGCCTTTCAGATCTGATTCCGGACCTGGCTCAGAGGTGAAAATATGCTAACCTTACGGCGGCTCCCTATCGGAGATGCGGTTGAATTTGTTGTGGGCTGGATTGATGGCAATTTCGGTCCGTTTCTTGACCTCACAAGTAAGCAGCTTGATTTCCTGGTCTCAGGTTTAAAAGACGCGCTTCTTTTCCTGCCCCCTGAACTTTTTATTCTTGGAATTTTCCTTCTCTCATACTTTGCAGGAAAACGTAATATCAAACTTGCAGCAGGGACTGCGTTTGGTTTTTTCCTTATCGATAATATGGGGCTCTGGGAACTCTCGATAGAGACCCTTGCCCTTGTGCTTTCGTCTACTCTGCTTGCACTTATTATCGGGATTCCGGTAGGGATTCTTTCTGCAAAAAACACAGTACTTTATCATATTGTAAAACCTTCACTCGACTTAATGCAGACCATGCCATCTTTTGTATACCTTATCCCTGCCCTCATCTTCTTCGGGCTCGGAAATGTTCCTGGCATAATTGCAACTGTTGTTTTTGCAATGCCTCCTGTAATAAGGCTCACAAGTCTCGGAATAAGGCAGGTCCCAAAAGAGCTTACCGAGGTTGCAGACGCCTTTGGCTCCACGGGCTGGCAGAAGCTTTCCAAGGTTGAGCTGCCTGTTGCACTCCCAACCATAATGGCAGGGGTCAACCAGTGCATTATGCTCTCTCTTTCGATGGTAGTCATAGCAGCTATGATCGGAGCAAGAGGGCTTGGATACCAGGTCCTTTTTGGGATTCAGCGTGTAGATATTGGCATGGGCTTTGAAGCAGGGCTTGCTATTGTCATAATCGCGGTTTTTCTGGACAGAATTACCCAGAACCTCAGCCCCAAATAAGCCTAAATAAAGCCAAATAAAGCCCAAATAAAAACGCTCTTTTCTTGTTTCTTATTTAAAAAGGCGTTCTGGATACGGCTCTTAGTTTGGTGTAGGGCTTTTTACTTTTACAGGGTCGCCTTCTATACTCTCGGAAGATGGCGCATCACTCATTCAAACCCCTGAAAACTCAAATGAAAAACTAAAGAAATTGAATAGGACTTAAAAGTGGTTGTAGATATTTTGACCAATACGAAACTTAATTATAATATAAACAAGTTTGGACTGATTCTGGCAATTGGCCTAGTAATAGGACTTACTCTTTTTGCATCTGGCTGTGCAGAAAAAGAAGATGGAGCCATAGATGGAGCAGAAGTTACTTCTCCTGTGACAGAGGCAGCAGAATTCAGCGAACCTGTGAGGATAGGATATGTCTTATGGGACGGGGAGATTGCAAGTACCAATGTGATACAGCAGGTTCTCGAACAGGCAGGGTATGAAGATGTGGAGATCACCGCAGTTGATGTAGGTCCCCTTTACCAGGGACTTGTTAGCGGGCAGTTTGATTTCACTACTACCGCCTGGCTCCCCCATACCCAACAGAGCTACTGGGAAACTTACGGTGACCAAATCGACTATGTACATGTCAATCTCGAAGACTGCAGAATCGGGCTTGTTGTGCCAGCTTATGTAACCATTGATTCCATTGAGGAACTCAATTCTGAAAAGGAAAAGTTTAACGGTAGGATAATCGGGATCGAACCCGGATCAGGCACCATGGAGATAACAGAATCCGTGGTTTCCGAGTATGACCTGGATATGGAGCTTGTCTCAGGCAGCGGTACAGCAATGGCCGCCTCCTTGAAAAAAGCGATCGACTCTGAAGAATGGGCAGTTGTGGTCCTTTGGACTCCTCACTGGTCTTTTAACCGCTGGGACCTCAAGTACCTTGATGATCCGAAGGGTGTATACGGCGATGCCGATAACGTTGTAACCCTGGCAAAGCTTGACCTTGAAGAAGAAAAGCCAAATCTCTATGGCATCCTGACTCGTTTCCAGTGGACCCATGATGATATCCAGGCTGTCATGATGGATATTGAAAATGGGATGAAGCCTGAAGAAGCTGCAGAAAAATGGGTTGAAAATAATCAGGAAAAAGTAAATGAATGGATAGGGGAAGAGTAAGTCTCTTTTCCCTTAATCCTTTTTACACTATTTTTTGTTTTTCCTTTCTCCACTTGAGTTTCCGATTATGTATTTTCTAATTGAATTTCCGATTACGAAATTTGTTCTGAATCTCTTGTGTTTGCACTCCAAGTCCCCTATTTTTCTCTACTATTAATACTAATGTATACATATTCATATTTTTAATTATGTTCTTGTTTGTATAAGTTATAAAAAAGTAATAAAGTTTCAATTGAATATTAGATTGTAATTTTGTAAAAGCAAACAGAGATGGGTTTATGAAAATAGTCGGGATACAGTCAAGCCCAAGAGGCAAGAACAGTAATACTTTAAAACTGCTGAATGCGGCCCTGGACGGAGCTTCAAAAGCAGGAGCAGAAGTTGAGTCAATCGATATTGCTAAGCTGAAGATAAAATACTGTACTGCGTGTAATACCTGCCATGAAACTGGAGAATGCACAATAAAAGACGACTATGAGATGGTACTGAAAAAGCTCCTGACTGCCGACGGCATAGTTTTGAGTAGCCCCAATTACATAACTAATGTGACAGCTCAGCTTAAGACAATGTTCGATAGAAGCCCGCTTGTTATTCACGAACAGCTCTTTGAAGGAAAATACAGTCTTTCCTTAACAACTGCAGGCAGTGATGAGCTCGACTTCGTTCTTGGAATTATGGATAATTTTATAGTACATTGCGGAGGCAAGACCATAGGAGGAGTGGGCTGTTCTGTGGCGAGGGGGCCTGAAGCAATGGAAGAAGCCATTATAAAATCGCGTGAAATGGGCAAAGATCTTGTTGAAGCGATAAAAGAAAAACGGCAGTACCCTGAACAGGAAGCCAGACACGAAGCCTGGAGAGAACGGTTCAAGTATGTCGTCCTTGCAAATAAAGACCAATGGACGCATAATTGCGATTACTGGATGGAAAAAGGCTGGTTGAAAGAATGATAATTGAAGAGCTGGGGAAAAAGCTTACAGAAGCAGGCAGGTTGAAGCTACGTCCCTTATGTGTTTACGCTACGGATGAAATCCCTGAAGGAGGAGTTCCATCATACGAGGTAGACCGATGTATAGCAAAGGCGATTTATATTTCCGCTTTATTTGAAGAGACACCTCCACTCTATGTTGAGGCAGGCCACGAAAAGTGCTGTATCGGCGGATTGGTATGGATGGGACTTGCAGAACCACATCCAAAACTGAAATACTTCGTGACTGTTGGCACGCCAGACTTCCGCGGCGGTGCTGCCGAGCATTTAAAGGAGACTCCTGAACTGTTTGATGAGCAAAGAGGACGAGCAGGAAAAATTATCCCACTTGGCAAATACACCGTCATTGCTCCGTGTACCCCAGACCTTGCACCTGAAACGGTCAGGTCCTTTATCCTGTTCGCAGGCAGTGAGCAAATTAGGAACCTCTGTGGGCTGGCGCAGTTCAGAAGTTCTGATCCATTTTTTAAAACAGTAATACCCGGAGGACCTACCTGCGCTACAATGATCGCTTTTCCAGCGGGCATGGCTGAGAATGCGCCAAAAGACTCAGCATATATAGGGCCTGTCGATCCTACAGGAAATCCCTGGCTGCCTCCAGAATTGATGACAATGGGCATTCCTTCGGGGTTAGCGCAGCAGATGGGAGCTGACCTGGAAGAAGCGTTTATTTGCAAGCGGGGCAAAATCGCATACCCTGAAAACCGTATGGTCATAAAACCGTATAAAAAGAACTTAGATGTTTGAGAACACACAGAGATAATACATGCGTCTTCGGTTAAGTGAAGAATCGTGATAAATTGCCTCCATCTCCACAACAGTTGTTAAATATTTGACTCTATTGTAGGCTGGAACAAGGTATCGATTTCATGTAAATTGACCAAAATTTAA
>DADO01000198.1 GCA_002509325.1 Methanosarcina sp. UBA402
TTTGACAAAGAAATCAGTTGAAGGAGGTCTACTGCTGTTGCGGCTATTTTGGTTTAAACGAGATTCCAAGACCTTTACACGTTCTTCGAGTTCAGCAATACGAATAACTTGTTCTTCTATAATAGCCTCAAGCCTCTGGATTGCAAAAATTACAGCTTCAGGACCAGCTTCATAGATAACAAGAATCTCTTCACGTGTAAGCATAATAACGAAACAAAATAGATTCAATTTATATGCAATTTTTCCTCGAAAAGAGGAAAAATTGTAGCCTTTCTCAGGCTACCTGAATAGTTACTTCTCGATTATCGTTTCTTTTTTTCATTTGTTTCTCAATTTGAATTTTTATTCCATTTGTTTCTCAATTTGAATTTTTATTCCATTTGTTTCTCAATTTTAGCTTTTTATTCTGTTATAAATTTACATTTACTTTCTATATCCGCATTTTTTAAAACGCGACTACAACCTGGCTGTACTGACATTATCATTTTATTTATATTAACAATCTAAAAGTTCATATAACTTGGAATGTAATATATTTAAAAATCTGAAATGTCAAGGGTTGGGTTTAATTGCGTAAAGAGGGGGGATACTTGCAATTTTTAAAGCCCGACTTAAACAGATAGATTCAGCTGTGTAATTATCATGTGTACAATAATTATAGGTCACTATATAGGTCACTATGTGAAAAGACTCTGGGTTAAAAGTGCCAATATTAGAATTTCGGGCTGAAGGACATCTTATTTATTTTAAGTTCATTTTGCCGTCTCTTATAAAACATTTTATTTTAGGCTAATCAAGATAAAATTTTACACTAATGGGGGAAAGAAGGAAAATGGATGGGGAAATAAAGAATCTTATAAAGAAATTGGAACGTTCGGTCTTTGCAGGAAACCGAGCAATTGCTGCCGAAGAACTTGGAAAGCTGGGAGATCCTGATGCTTTACCTGCACTGATTGAGGCGCTGGATGACCCAAGCCCGAGGGTAAGAGTTGCCGCTGCAGAAGCCCTGGGTAAATTCAACACGCCGGGTGTTGTCCCTGGTCTTACAAAGGCAGTTAATGACCCTGAAAGTCCAGTTAAAAAGACTGCAATTGCCTCCCTTGAGAAAATAGGCACGCCTGAGGCGATTTCAGGTATTACTAAAGGATTTGGGGATAGGGACAGGTTTGTTCAGAAGGAAGCTGTGAAATCCCTGATGAGGATAGGTTCCATAGAAGCCGTTTGTGGCCTTGAGAAAACCCTTGCTTATCCGGATGATTCGCTAAAGAGGATTTCAGTAGTAGCTCTTGGAAAAATCGACACTTATGAAGCTGCTCTCTGTCTGGTAAAGGCAATTGAAAACTCGGATAACAAAACAAGAAAGCAAGCCGCTGAAACCCTGGGAAAAAGGGGCAAATCGGATGTACTTGACGAGCTGATGGAAGCTCTCAAGGACCCTAGACCACCTGTTCAGGAAGCTGCTACCGAAACCCTTTGCAAAATCGTAAGTGCGTCAACTTCAGTGCCTGTACTTGTCAGGGCTCTCTATGCTTCGAACAGGGATGTAAGAAAAAACTCAATTGAAACCCTCGGAAAGATAGGCACACCTGAAGCCGTATCAGGGCTTTTGAAAGCTCTGGATGACCCGGACTGGTATCTGAGAAGTCGCGCTGCAGATGCCCTGGGAGATATCGGTTCTCCTGAAGCGACCCAGGGGCTGGTTAAAGCTTTCGATATTTATGAAAACCCCTTAAGGAAAGTGATTACCTGCGCTCTCGGGAAAAGCAGGGACCCTGAAGCAATAGACGGGCTAATTAAAGCGCTTAGTGACCCTGATAATTCAGTCAGGGAGTCAGCAGTTGTGGGCCTTGGAAAAGCAGGGACTTCAGAGGCCATCTCAGGTCTTTTAATAGCCCTTCATGACAGTAAAGCAGCAGTTAGAGAAGCTGCGGCTTCTATACTGGGGGACATTAAAGCAGAGCAGGCTGTTCCGGAACTGATAAAAATCCTTGAGGATCCAGAATATCAGATGCAAAAAGTCTTGATTTGCTCACTTGAGAAAATCGGTACCCCAGAAGCAATTTCTGGACTTGTCAGAGCGACAGAAAATCCAGATGCATGCGTACGAAGGGCTGCATCGAAAGCTCTCAAAGGACTTAATAAATCCAATCTGGCTCCGGTAAGCGCTCCTGTTGGGACCGAGACCCCTGATGAGGAGTCTGTCCTGAGGAGTTGCCTGATAGATAATGATTCTGAAGTTCAGACTGAAGTTTCAAATTTCTCAAGTAATATCCATAACATGGAATCTCTTAAAGAGCTTGAACTCTCAGTTTCTATTGAAGAGACCGAAGAGTCCAGAGTTCATCAAAACGCGAGTCCAGGAGAGAAAAAGGGGGTCGGGCTTAACTGTCCATATTGCTCAAAAAACTTGAATTATCCAATTGCTCCCAATTTCTGTCCTTTCTGCGGGATGAAGTTGAAGTTGAAATACTAAGGCTCACATCTTTTCCCAGAAGTGATGAAAGAGATTTAAAGAAGAGATTAGCCTGGAGAAGAAACCGAGCTCATCTCTGCCATACATTTTTGTGAAATCGATTCTGTCTTTCGAACTTTCAGGAAGCTGTCCAGGAGGATCACAATTACTGTCGCTTACTGTCACATTTGCGCCGCTCATTAGAGTTCCGGCTAAATTCTAACATTTTTCGAATTTTTAAAACTAATTTTTGGGATGAGTTCTCTCATAACTTTTTGTTGCAATTATCTCTTTTAAAATAAGAAAGTAAAACCGTTTTTAGAAACTATTTTTGTAAGAGGTAGATTCTAAATAGCTTTTACCTGTGTTTTCAATACATCCCGAAGTAAGAATTTCACCCTTTTTCTGTAACTACTACAGTCTCTTTCATACAAGGATGGATAGAACAATCATAGAGTCTATCCAAAGCTCAAAACTTCCTTTTCTCCATATTGAACATTTTAATACTCAATCGAGTTTTAAAAGAAGGTTTCGGGACAGGCTCATTAATATCTTTATCCTATTATAGTTCCTGTTAGATAATAAAGATCATTTCTCTTATGAATTAATTTATTGATATAGCTATATTAATGTGGAATATTAAGTGAACTACCACCGAGCTAAAGACTCTGCGGCTTCCTGATTCATTCCCCTTTCTATTGAAAGCAAGTCCTCAG
>DADO01000151.1 GCA_002509325.1 Methanosarcina sp. UBA402
AAAGATTTTAGCGAACTACTGAATCTGTTTATTCCCATCTAATTCGTGAGCAAGATCCACTAAAACAAGGATTGAAACACTCGGTTAATTTAACAGTAGCACTTGGTTAATTTAACAGTAGCACTTGGTTAATTTAACAGTAGCACTTTTTTTAACTGTATTCGTGAGCAAGATCCACTAAAACAAGGATTGAAACCCGGAACTGTAGAAACTCAAAACACCACAAAACATATTCGCGAGCAAGATCCATTAAAACAAGGATTGAAACTACCTTGGCTCCGACAACTGAACTAGAAAAGCAAGTTCTGAATTTTAGGCTGAGTTCACTTTAAAAATCCTGAAAAAAATAGATAAAGGAGATACGGAGCAGAATTTCTTGTTTTTCCATATCTCCCTAATCATACCTTCGAAGCCAAAAAAATTGGGCAAACTTTCCCATTCGTCGATATTTACTCTGCCTTCTTTTCCTCAATGTAAATTGCGGGCCTCAGAGGCTCGGCAAACCTTGATTTTTTCTCAGGGTCAAAGGCAGGAGAATCGGCACTATGGATTTCAACAGGGCAGCCGATTTCCTTTGCAAGGAAAGAAGCTGATTCTTTCAGAAGAGCCTGTTCATCAAGGCCAGGGCCTGCAAAGACATCGTACCGGTCTGCGCCTCCGCTTTTAAACTCCGGGATGAGCTTCTGCACGAACTTCGGGATCTCCTTGCCGAAGCGTCTGAAGTCGGGGGTTGCCATCAGTGTTTTTATAAGCGTGCCTACCTTAAGGGAACCTTCAAGCTGCATCTCGCAGGCACACTTAATAGCTTCGGCTTTCCAGGCAGGAGCTGTGTAGAGGTGAACCACCTGCGGGGTCATCTTTGTTACCCTTATAATCTCCTCAACATCTTCCAGGGTTCCCTTAATCATTTCTTCGGCAAGTTCAGCGCCGTCATCTATCAGGTCTTCATTATAGAGCGGGTACTGGGCAAGGGAAACCGGATCCTCGTGCCCCATCGCTTCCCAGATTTCCTCACAGAGATGCGGGGTAAAGGGAGCCATAAGCCTGACCCAGTTGTCCAGCACGTAGTAGAGCAGGGTCTCTCCCCCTCTTCTCTGGTACCACCTGACATCATTTAGCAGCAGGAAGAAAGAATTCTGGATTGCTTCCCTTGTCTGGATAGAGTAAAGGGCAGCATTAGTCTCCCGGATGTAGTTTTGCATCCTTGAAAGTATCCAGCAGTCAATCTGCTTTAGCTCCGTGCTCAGGCTTGCACGTTTTCCACTCTCGATAACATTCTTTGCAAAAGAATAGAACCTGTCCACCTGCCTTCTGGCAGATTCAATTCCTGTCCTCTGCCAGTCTGCGTCCTGCGTCTGCTCGGCTGTGGAAAGGATATACATCCTTGTTATATCCGCACCGTAACTGCTGACTGCGCTTTCCATGGTCAGGATCGGGCCTTTGGACTTGCTCATTTTCTGCCCCTCAAGGGAAACAAAGCCATTTACTGCAAGAGCTTTCGGCCAATTTTCCTCCTCAAAGAGGGCTACGTGGTGGAAAAGGAAAAAGAGCAGGTGGTTCGGGACAAGGTCTTTGCCTGAAGAGCGCAGGTCAACAGGATACCAGTAATTGAAATGCCTGCGGATTTCCTCAAGAAGCTCTGGACTAAGGCCAGTATCCACGCTGACTGCTGCGGGATCTCCCTTCCCAAGCAGGACGTAGTCGAAGAATGAAAGAGTAAGCTGTTCGAGCTTCAGTTCACCCTCTTCGATAAACCTGGCAATAATATAATAACTCATATAAATTGTCGAATCCCCAAGGGACTCAATAAGCCATTCCTTATCAAAAGGAAGGAGAGTTCCAAGGCCTTTCCTGCGGGCGCAGGCTTTATCCTTAAGCCAGTCAACCTTGTTCTCAAACTCAACCCTGTACTCTTCAGGGATAATCCGCATCTGGCTGAGGCATCGGTAGACCTGTGCTTTCCATTCAGGATTTGAATAATTAAGGAACCACTGGCCTTTTACCATATTTACAACACAGGGCGTGCCGCAACGGCAAACTACAGGTTCGCTGAATTCGTAAAAGATCTCCCCTGCATTTGAACCGATGAAGTCCCTGGTAAGGATATCCTTGATCTTGGAGACAGCATGCCCTTCGTATTTTCCTGTAATTTCCTTAAGGACTCCTCCGTGGAACTCTCTCCTGTAGACGATCTTTGTGGCTTCCTCAGCTTTTGGGTCATTCTGGCTTGCAATCCCCATATTTTCAACGATTTCTTTTGCAGGGAACTCTCCGAAATCAGGCACCTTGATAAGGGAAATTAATTTTATATTCCTGAGGTCTTCAGTTATCCCGTACTCGCTCAGGTCTGCATCATAAAGATCGCGAAGAGCAAGGTAATCAAAAGGTGCATGAGCAGGCACACTCATTACTATTCCGCTTCCGTTTTCAGGCTTGACAAAGGATGCAGGAAGGGAGATTACTTCGTCACCTGTAACCGGGTTTGTAAGTTTTATTCCTATTATTGATTTTGCAGGTACATCTTCAATATACTCTACTGTCCGGTCGGTAAAAGTCAGTTTTCTGAAAGCTTCCCTGCTGACAACCCAGAACTCTTCACCACTGTCCTGAGTGACCTTTACTTTTACATAGGTTACATCAGGGTTGACCCACAGATTAGTCACTCCGTATGTGGTTTCCGGCCTGAGGGTTGCACAGGGCAGGACCAGGTCATTATATCGGAACTTAATCAGCGTATATTCGACAATGGTAGCTTCTTCCCCATGCAGGATATCATGGTCCTCTACAGGATTATTGTCATTTGGGCACCATTTTACAGGATGTGAGCCTTTCACGATCAGGCCCTTTTCTTCAAGCCGGATATACTGCCACTCAATGAACTTTTTATATGTCGGGTCAGTGGTAGTAAACTTGCGTCTCCAGTCAATGGAGTACCCGATATTCCGCATGGCTTTCTCGGACTCAAGCTTGAAATAATCAACAATTTTTTCAGGGGTATCGAGCGTCGGCAGGATCTCTCCAGGAATCCCGTGAAGGCGTTCATAAACGTCCATGGTCTGAGGATCCCGACTTGCAATCAGTTCAGCAAGCCCCATTATGGGCGTGCCTGTCACATGAAAGCCCATAGGGTAAAGCACATTGTACCCTAGCATCCGCTTGTGCCTTGCAACAACGTCCCCTATGGTAAAAGTCCGGGTATGTCCTGCATGCAGGTTCCCGTTCAGGTAGGGATAAGGGATGGTTATGAAATATTTTTCTCGTTTATCGGGCTCGGCCTGGAAAATCTTGCTTTCATCCCACTTTTTCTGCCATTTCTTTTCTATCTCGTGAGGCTTATAATCCTGTTCCATTCGTGTTCACGCCCATTGACTGACTGTAATCTGTTTTGCAGGCTTTATTTTGCCTTTCCGAAGATAGCTTCCCGGATGGCTTCTATACTGGCATCCACAACAATCGGCTCTTCGCAGATATCAATTACCGCCTGCGGGTCTTTAAGAAGGTGCCCTGTGGTGATACAGACAACGGTCTCGTCCCTGCCTATAATGCCCAGGTCTACCAGTTTCTTAAGCCCTGCAACCGAGGCTGCACTTGCTGGTTCGACGCCTATGCCTTCAAGCCTTGCAAGGTCTTTCTGGGCTGCAAGAATTTCCTCATCGGTAACGGATTCCGCAGTCCCACCAGATTCCCGGATTGCACTCAGGGCTTTTTTCGCGTTAACAGGGTTTCCAATCCTTATTGCTGTTGCAACGGTTTCAGGGTTTTCCTCTGGAGTGATTTCCGGAGCCCCGCTTTTTATAGCTTTTACGATCGGGCACGAGCCTTCAGCCTGAATTCCAGTCATCTTCGGGAGCGAATCAGTTATGCCGAGCATCTTAAATTCCCTGAAGCCCTTCCAGATAGCTGTAATATTTCCTGCGTTTCCTACGGGCAGGACAACCCTGTCAGGTACCCTGAAGCCGAGCTGGTCTACAATCTCAAAACCAATAGTCTTCTGGCCTTCCAGCCTGTAGGGATTGATTGAGTTCAGGAGATAAATTTTCTCCTGAGAGCAGAGGGTGCGCACAAGGGCAAGCGCCTCGTCAAAATTTCCACGGATGCTGAGAACTTTTGCCCCGTGCATAAGGGCCTGAGCCACTTTTCCAAGAGCGACTTTTCCTGCAGGCAAAAGTACCACCACAGGAATCCCGGCTTTTGCCCCATAGATTGCAAGGGCGGCCGAGGTGTTTCCAGTTGACGCACAGGCAACGGTATTCATGCCCAGCTCAAGCGCTTTTGTAACGCCTACAGTCATTCCCCTGTCCTTAAAAGAGCCTGTAGGGTTCATGCCTTCGTGCTTTACATAGAGCTCTTTAATCCCTATTTTCTCAGCCAGCCGGTCGCATTTATAGAGAGGAGTCCCCCCTTCCCTGATAGTTATAGGCTCCCTTTCTACAGGAAGAAGTTTTCCGTACTTCCAGACTGAAGGGCATTCAGTCTTCAGTTTTTCCATGTCAAGTTTAATTGAGGAATAATCGTAAATAACATCAAGCAGGCCATCACATTTGCTGCATGTATAGATTACTTCATCTTTGGAGTACTCTGCACCGCATTCGATACATTTCAGGTGATACATTGAATTGCTCCTGTGTCTGATAATTTTCTATTTTTGATAATTTTGAATAATTTGGATGTCAGGCTCTATGTTGCGCCCGTTTCAGGTTAGTATAATCTGAAGGTTTCAGGTTAGTATAATCTGAAGATTTCAGGTTAGTATTAATAGTCAATATTAATAGTCACTACAATCTGGATTTCGGATTAGTATAATATTAGAGTTTAATAATATTTTGTATCCTTACACTCTACTTGCTTTTAAATTATACTGTTTTTAGCTTTATTCGCTCCTGTAAATAAACAGCCTTAAGAATACGAAATCAAACCTAAAGAATAAGAAATCAAACTCTAAAACAGCGTTCTGGTTTTTATCTCCAGATTTTCTAAAGTTGAAAAACGATTTTAATAAATATCGTTTTTAATGCGGGAGGTTATGGGAAAGCCGAAAAGCTTTGAGCAGCAGGTTTTTGCTCCTCAGGGGTCAGCAAAGTGAAATCAGCTTAAAATTTCACAGATCCTATATTTGTTGCAATTTCACATTCTTTCCTTCAGTCAAAATGGTATTCTTTTGCTTCCTTACTCAGGAAGTAACCAAGAACTGTCCTGATTACTACAATAGTTCCAACGAGCATCAGGTCATTTACTGTTGGGTTTCTTATCGTTCCGAGTATATCGCCAACTATTAACAGTTCAAGCCCGAAGAGTATCTTATTTGTAAACTCCTTTCTAATATCTTCATACTTGTAG
>DADO01000119.1:0-29279 GCA_002509325.1 Methanosarcina sp. UBA402
AGTGGGCCCGCTGAGATTCGAACTCAGGACCTCCGCCGTGTGAAGGCTGGGGGATACGCGACGTGATGCCAGTTATCGACGAGCCAAATGCTATAGATCTTCCTTGCTCATTCAATGCGGAGCCTAAGCAACAGAATGCTCGAGAACAGATGGGTAATGCGCTTAATAATATTTGGACTAAGCATAAGGATAAATTCAAAAAATGGCTGCTCCACAAGAAGATCTCTGATAATACGAAAAGAGATTATCTGAGTGCTTTGACAAAATTCTTCGAAAACCATCTAGTGTATAAGCCCATGGAATTCAGAAATAAACAGTTGAAGGATAAAGAGGAACGTGGATTACGCAACTTATTTTCATATTTTGAAGATGGAGAAATCGATAGTATATGTGGGTACAGTCTCGAGAAATGGAGACGTTATGTAAAAATTAAGAAGTCAGGTGTTGTTGAGATTTATGTTACCGACAGTGAAATTACAGATGCTTATGAAGCTTGTCCTGATGATTTAAAGCCAATATATCGTCTATTGGTATACTCAGGAAATCGTTTCACACATATATATGAAATGTTGCAGAAGTTTGACGAGCTCAATATAATCACAGATGGTGAGGTTGCCCATTACCCTACTTCTTCATTGTCCAAAGGTACAAAGCAAACGTTTCACATGTTTTTCCCTTCTTCATATATTCCTGAGCTCAAGAAAATTAGGAATCTGGACTCATATGATCACATCTTAAAGAATATACAAAGTGGGCGTGTATCTGCAAAAACCATTCGTAAATGGCATCTTAATAAAATGATTAAGGAAGGTATCACAGAAAGTATAGCTGACTTTATTCAGGGCAGAGCATCTCTTACTGTGGGAAGTGCTCATTACCTTAACAAGACAGGACAGGCAAAGGACCAGTACAGGAGAATTTTAGGGAAATTCCCAATATAAATCTTTAATTTGGCCTTCTTAACAAAGGATCCATATAAAGACAATAATCGAAGTTGTGCTTGTTTTTTAGCGCGATGAGGTACAGTATATTCCGTCCGATTAAATATGAAATTTGAATATTAGTGAAATAAGGTCTCTCTATGTTTCATAAAATAAATTCCTATTTGACTTAAAGCCTAATTTTTATCTTTTGGTGAGATTATTAATTCTATCTTTCTATTAAGCGGAAAGTTTAAGTAAAATAAGAATTATATATTATTTTTATTAATGCTCATAAATTGATGCTCCTAAATTATCGGTGCTGAGAAGTCACTGCTGGTGTTACCAGTGAGTGGTGTTATCAGCGATCTTACTAATGTTCAGGGCAAGTGTTAAGAACGAGTAAGAAACCGGAGGTGAAGGAAATGGAACTCTTCATCTAAGTAGAATGTCCAAACGCGTATGTGTTCCAATACGCGAAAAGTTGTTTGGACAGAAAATCGCTATAAAATAGCCTAGCGTAGCTTTTATCAATTCAAGAACTACCCTGTAGGATAAAAATTCCCTAGCGTAGCTATTCTCTCTGCAAAATGGCTGGAATAAAGGGAATATTAAAAGGCTACATCTTTGGAAACACTATATGGGAAATTTTTAAAGTAAATTCCTTAAAATAATTTGTTTTCTTTCCTGATTCTTCGATTTGAGGAACTACGGTACTTACCCGTGGGTTTTGTAAATTTGTAGTACGTTGAGAACCGGTAGCTTTTGCTATGTTAAAGCTCTGAGAGAGTTTGTGAAAGGTTATAGCGGAGCTGTTATTTGGCTTAAGCGGAGCTGTTATTTGGCTTAGCTTAGTTGCTATTCAGGTGAAAAAGGTTTATAGCGGAGCTATTCTTTGACGTCTGTAAGCCCATATTAATGTTCTGAAGATATAATATGTATCTTTAGTCAGACTGTCATTGTGCAAGGCATCTTTTTCTTTGCAATAATGGAAAAGATGCTGATTGCACATTTTTTTATTCATTTGTTTTATTTCTTTAATTATATATAATTAAAGATTAAGAAATCACTGCTTAGTTTACACTCTCGATTTTTGACCTGTGGATGAAGCGCGATTTCCAAAAAAAGGTGAATAGATGTATACAAAAAACATAATAAAAAGCACAGAAGAACGTAAAGATTTCGAACAGCCCTCTTTCAATGCCGAGAAAATACCGGCAGAACTGAAAGATTACAATCAATGGGTTCTTTGGAAACTTGAACTCAGAGGAAAAGATGGAAAACTAACCAAAATACCTTATTCACCAAACTATAATGGTAGAGCAAAGCCCAATGACTCAAGTACCTGGTCAAGCTTCGAAAAAGCTATTGAGGTATATGAAAAAATCCCAGGTGAGTATTCAGGTATCGGCTTTGTACTCTCCAAAAACGATCCATTTATCGGTATAGATTGGGATGATGTAAGAGATTCAACTACTGGAGAATTTGAACCGGGAATAATGGAAGAAATTACCAATCTGAACAGCTATGCTGAAATCTCTCAGAGTGGTACAGGTGCTCACGTTATCTGCAAAGGGAGCCCACTAGATAAAGGAATGAACAGTGATACTTGGGAGATGTATAGTGATGTACATTTCTTTGCCATCACGGGTGACCACATGGATGGAACACCTTCTACAATAAATGAAGCTCCTGAGTCCGAACTGAAAACAATATACGACAAACTTGTTGCAGAGAAGGAATTTAAGAATAAGATCGAATATCAGAAGCAAATTTTACAGGAAGGTATCCGTTCTACCGATGAGGATATTATTGAACTCTGCAGAAATGCTGCAAATGGTGAAAAGTTCCGTAAGCTCTTTAGCGGTGACTGGGTTGGTAATTATAAATCACAGAGTGAAGCGGACTTGGCATTATGTAGTCTCATCGCATTTTATACTACAGATCCTGAGCAAATAGACCGAATATTTAGAGACTCTGGGCTGTACAGAGATAAATGGGATATCAGTAAAGGTAGTTATAGAAATCTAACTATAACAAAGGCACTTGAAAGCGTAGCTGATGTGAAGAAAAAATTAGATACAGTTAATGTAAAAAATAAATCCGAAGACACAAAACCAGAGTCTATAATCAAAAAGCCTTACATTGTCACAGAGGAAAGGATATACCTTAACGTCATGGACAGACAAGGGAATCATCTGTTTGCTTATATGGGCGACAACAGCCAAATAGAGTACACGAAATCAGTGACAATAGAAGGAAAATCAAAGTATCCTCAAGAGTTGCCACGATCCAGAGAAGGAAAAATAGTCAACGTCGTTGGGATACCCTTAAAGGAATTAATTGATGGCTCTCGAACAATACCTGCTGAAGAACTGTATGAGCTGATAAAAGCTTATGTAAACAAATACGTAGATGCTCCCCAAATCGAAGTAGAAATGTTTGTCTACTACATATTGTTCACATGGTTCTACAAAAAACTCAATACAACGCCATACTTGAGATTCATAGGGGACACTGGAAAAGGAAAATCCAGAATGTTAGATGTAGTCGGAAATCTGTGCTTTTATCCAGTAACAGCTAGCGGTAGTAGTACTACAAGCGGAATTATAAGGTTCAATGAACTATGGCACGGTACTTTAAAGGTTGATGAAGCAGACAGAGCAGGTGGCATGGAGAATGACTTTATAAAGTACTTGAATCTAGGCTTCGAAAAGAATAAGTGGTTCGTTAAAACCAATCCAGCAGACTGTACTAAGCAGGAATTCTTTGATCCTTTTGGACCAAAGGTCATTGCAATGAGAATGCCATTTCAGGATAATGCAACTGAAGGAAGGATACTGTCGTTTTCTCCAAGAGAAACTGCCGATCCAGATATCCCAGTAATTCTTCCACCTGCATACGATAAAGAAGTAGAAGAGTTAAGGGCACTTATCGCAAGATTTGTACTTCTTAACTGGACAAAAATAGATGCAAGTAAGGAGTTCTCTTGCAAAGGCATGAATATTGAACCAAGGTTGCAGCAACTTGCAATTCCGTTATCTATAGTTTTGCAACTTCTACCGGATGGTGAAGAAAGATTCAGGGATTATATTCTCCGTAGACAAGGTGAAGTAACGAAGACCCGCTCAGAATCTTGGGAAGGCATATTCTTCAACTATGTTCACTCCTTGGCGATCGGAGATGATAGGCCTGTAGGAGAATTTGAGAAATTCATTGTTGAGGATAAAATCGTAGCTATTACCGCTTCAATGGTGGCTCAATACTTCACTATAAGCGCAAGAACTGTTACTCAGAAACTCTCAAGCATAGGGATGACCAGTGAGTCAAAAACTGTTACGATCCTCGATAAAGATGGAAAACTCAAAAGTAAGAAGACCCGGATGTATGTGGTACCTAATGGATCTGCTTGGAGAGAGATGGTTAAGCGATATCTTGATCAAGACTCTGAGGGAGAGATGATCGGCAATATTCCCGAATGTCCAGATGTATTGAAAGCTAAAGGGTATACTGAGTAAAGAAGTGGAACACTTGGAACAGATAGAACACTTCTAAGGATAGGGGTAGGTAAACACAGGGGGAGAAATATAAAAATATATAATTATATATATAACCCCCCCCTGTGTTTTCTTCTTATACCCCCTTCATTACAAGTGTTCTAAGTGTTCTTTCTGTTCCAATTTAAAAAGAAAGATATTAGAATCATTCGCCACTTATCTACTTTTATTAAATATATTAAATACTACTCGCAAATATTGATGCCAGATACCTGTAGCATGCTGTACCTCCATTATATAGATCTTTTAGAAGATGCCCATGCCACACTGTACCTTCCTCATATTACACAGCATTTTCCACACGTACTTTCCTGGATTCCATGATACAGAATTTTTCCTTAAGAGTTTCAAAGGGGGGCCTGTCCTAACATTCCTGATACAGATCCAGAAATACAAACAGGATTAAAGCAAATAAACTTGTTTTAAATCAAGCATACCCGTTTAAACGGGAGTTTTAAACGGAAGTATACATGAGAAATGGCAACAAGTAAAAGTACTTCTCCAACTCTCTGGATAAAGATATATGCCCTCAGTAAACACATGGCCTTTTATAACCGACATAAGCTCAAGCTGAAAATTTAAGATTCTTTAACTGGTAGGTCAAGCTCAAGGGCAATCACTAACACTTATACTCGCCTTTCCTGTTGATGAATAGTAGTTTCCGATTCCCAATGGAGTTCCATCTATCGTCATCGCACAGACCGATATGTTGGGATTCAGTATTCCGGATTCTTCTGCCAGTGATTCAGATAGTATCACTATGTTCGCGATATTATTGTTAAGGTCCTTAGTTGGAGTTGAATCAATGTAATAATCAACTGCTAGTAACCCAGTTGATGAAGGTTTTGAGGACGAAATAAAAGTAACTTTTACTTCTTTTGCACCATAATGTTCTGTCATATATCCAATCAATTCTTCTTTTTTGCTATCAGAAAATTTTAATGGTATTTCAGATGAACTTGTATTAGTCGATACAAGTGCTTGTGGTGTCTTCAGTGTAATGTATGTTGTTCCTGCTTTTACAGTCTCAGATTTATCATATTTTTTGGATAATGCATTCTTATAGCTTCTAATTGCAACATCGATTTCATCTTTAGACGAGATTGACATTAAGTTATAATTATTCATGTCTGAAGCAATCAGTAATTTTTTAATTTGGACATTACAGAATAGAAGTAGTCTTAGTTTGATCAGTCGATCAAGTTCTTTACTTCGTTTTCTTCCAAACTTTAGCCTGATGAACAAATTTTCATATTCAATAACCAATTTAAAAATGTACATGTATGGTACTGATATCATAGAACAAACTACTGGGAGCAAAAAACTCTTTAAAGTACTTATGTTTACAAGTGAATTTGTTTCAAATATGGTTCTGTACAAGGAATAAAGCAATATAAAAATCCCAAAAAAGGACATAACATTACGTGTGAACTTTTCAGCAACTTTGTATTCGTGTTTTAATCCTGAAAAGCTGTTTAGAATTACTGTGAATGTTATGATTGGCACTATGATTAGTTCTACAACTAATGAAAAAGTAAATAAATTGATAAAAAACTCTATAAGCACCATTAATTTTAAATTGTCTAGAACTAGGTTTTTCCAATAACCACGCTCTAGTTTGTTTGTAGCAACATAGATTCCAATTGGTAACCCAGAGAATATAAACCATATTATAATATCCTTGAGGTTGTTTATATCCCACCATCCTAAGTAGTAAAGACCAAAAGAGAAATAAAACAGGTAAAGGAAGATATATAAGGGAATTTTGATATTCAAAGCAATTTTGATGGCATTAAAGATATAAACTCTTCTTTGCTTTTTGGATAAAAATATTACAAGAATTATTACAATCCAGATTATTATTGCTATTTCTCTACTTGTAAAAATGTCCATCGCTTCTCCTGCAAGAAAATTTTCCATTGTAGTCACTACTCAATGCATCATAAACCCGAAGGATAAGAACCTAAGTTTTCAATACCCTGCAACTTTCTTTTCCTTCAACTTTCAGGATTTATATCTAATGAGTTAGATATAAAGCTTCTTTATGCGGATTGAAAGTATTCTTGAAAGTTTTCTGCTTAATGGATAAATCAAACAACTACACTTGAGGTACTTGGTTAGACGGTTGGATACAGAATACAAACCAGGTAATAATCATTTGATGGTACAAGTAAAATTATTTTAAATCAAATATACTTGATTTAAAAAGATCTATTATAGCCACACACCTTAAGATCAATAAGTACTTCAAATTCTTTATTTAAAGTATAAGATTAATAATATAATAGTTAAAATTCGACAATGTTAAATAATATTTCCTATTTATATAACAGGAACTTATATTTTAATCGAAAGCTTCAAAGTTAATTCTTAATTGTTTGATTGATTCCAATCTCGGTGATTGATCCCAATCTCGGATCATTAATCATACGGAAACCTAAAGCCTCCTTCCTTTGATTATTGTTTGAGATGAAATCATCAAAAATACTTGTGTAGGCGTTTTCTATGCGGATATTTAAAAATCGTTTCTTTGCAATTTTATCTGCCTTCCTAATATTAATGGCAGTTGTTGGAATAGGTGTAGTGGCAGCCCAAGAAGCTGATGACAGTTCTTCGACCGACACATCTTCTGATGACTCTTCAAGTGACAGTTCAGACGATTCATCAAGTGATGATAGTTCTTCGAGTGAAGATACAGGTACAGAAGATTCATCCAGCGAAGATAGCTCAACTGAAGAAGGAGCACCTGCTGAATCTGGTGATATGACTGCAGATGATGATTCTAATGCTGCAGATGATGGATCCACTATAGTTGAAGTTGAAGAGACTAATGTTGAAGAAGAGGAAACCATAGTTGTAGTTCAGGATGCGGATGATGTTATTGTATCTGATGGGCCTGTTGAATATGAAGAAGTTAATACAGAAATAACAGAAATTGGCGATGGCTCTACTAATATTGAATCCGGTGGACAGGTTATATATAAAGAAGAAAACACTGCAATAAGTCATGTTGATTACTCATATGATTCTGAGTATTCAAATGAGTATACATCAACAGAAATAACAAACCTGGAAAACAGCACCCAAGAAATCGACAATTCGTATGAATACACTGATAACTCAACTACTATTATTAATAAGCCTGAAACAAAAACTGTAAATATAGATAACAGCCAGAACACAAACATCTTTTTTGAAGACAATTCTGTTGTCAATAGCATAAACTTTGTATCAAAAGAGTCAGGCAAAACAAAGGTTATTGTTAAAGAAATATATGAGAAACCGCCTGTAGAAAATGTTTACAAGACTTTTAACATCTTTGTTGACAATGCAGAAGTCACAAGTAACATGGATAATGCAGCCGTAGATTTCAAGGTTGAAAAGACATGGCTTATTGAAAATAACCTGGATAGCTCAACCATTATCCTGAACATATATGAAGGTGGAAAATGGATAGAAGTGCCAGTAACAATAACTGGTGAGGACTCCCACTTTGTCTACTTCAAAGCTGAAGTATCTGAGTATTCTACGTTTGCTATCACAAGTAAGGCAATAACTGTGGATAAGGTGATTAAACAAGACAATATTTCTGAAGAAGAAATAGACGGTCCAACAAAGAGTGTAGTTATAAAAATGCTGGAGTTTGTCATTGAACTCCTTGAGGGCAAATAATAGGGAAATAACATTCCCTTATTCTATTTTACATAGTCTTCCATAAGACAAAGCGAAGCTTTGCCTTGATTAAGGAAACTCTGTTTCCTTTGAGCTATTCTAATTTCCAGACTGATCTTACGCACAGCTTTCAATATGTAAGAATTGAATACGAAAATGAAACAATGCTGATTGACGCTGGTGAAAATGACCAGGGAGAAATCGTTACAACTTACCTGCAGAACCAGGGAATCTCCACACTGGATTACGTAGTTGCAACCCATCCACATTCTGATCATATTGGCGGCATGGATGATATCCTCAATAGCTTCCAAGTTGGACATTTCGTTGACAGTGGATACCCTTATACTTCAAAAACCTATGAGAATATGCTGACCACAATTGGCCAAAAGAATATCCCAGTCCAATTCCTAAACGAGGAGACAAAATTGACTTCGCATCCGGTATTGATATGGAAGTTCTGAATCTGGGTACTATATATTACTCTAATGATCTTAACCAAAATCCTGTGGTCCTCAAAGTAACAGATGGAAAAGTATCATTCCTGCTCATGGGAGATGCAGGTTTAGAAGCAGAGACTGACATAATGGAGGCAGGATATGATGTGAATTCCGATATCCTGAAAGTCGGACATCATGGCAGTATGTCAGCAACTGGAGAGGAATTTGTTTCAGCTGTAAGTCCTGGAATAAGTATTATCGAAGTTGGAGCAGGAAACAGCTATTCCTACCCGAATTCAGAGATTGTCCAAAGGTTACAAAAGGTTTCAACGGTTTATAGAACTGACTTGGATGGCACAATTACGGTTACAACCGACGGTTCAACCTATACAGTAATGACCGAGAAATCCGGGACTACTTCCAGTGGAAATGGAGCTTACAGTTCAACAGCTTCAACATCAGAACCTTACGAAAATAAAAATATAACCTCAAACTCAACAGAATCAAGTGTTTATGTTACCGATCTGAACCTTCAGGAGGAATGGATCCAGATATCAAACATCGGGTCTTCTCCTGTTTCCTTGGCTGGTTGGAAAATTGAGGACGAAGGCAATAAACATACATATACATTTCCTTCTTACACCTTGAGTGCAGGATCAACTGTAACTGTATATACTGGAAAAGGTACAGATTCAGAGATTGAACTTTACTGGCAATTGGATGATCCCATACTGAATTATGATGACACTGTATACCTCTATGATGACACTGGAAAACTGGTCTCAAAAAGAGCTTCAAAGTTAGTCTTGACAGAGTAAAAGAAGGTACTGCAGTGCTGCTTGTAAGGGATGATGAAACAATCAAAATTAATATCCCTCTCTTTTTGTTACCTGCTTGCAAGGAAGGAGATGTCCTGGATATTACCATTGATAGGGATGTTCAAGAGGCAGAGGATGCGAAGGAAAGAGTGGATGGTTTGCTTGAGAAGCTCAAGAGTAAAAGTGATGACCAATGAAAAAGCTTGGGAAACCGATTATATTTTAACTTTTCAAAAAAAGAAAAATGGTAAATTTTAGATTGAACTTAAATCCAATTCTTTTAAAAGTTCATCCCATTTTGAGTATTTAAAAACTTCATCTCTAAGTTCTATAAATTTATTTATATACTCTTCCTTAGACATACTTTCAGTACCTTCAGGAAGGAAATCACGACCAAGTAATCTTGTTTCTTTGTTAACAACTATTACGCTGAGCATGGGTAACCCTCTTTTCCTGCAAATCTCGTCTCTAATATATCCCAGAGTATATGACAGCGCTCTCGGATGAGAATGTATTTTTTCAGCAAGCTCTTTATAAGTTAAAGTCTCCTTCATTTTTGCACTATGCACTATGTATGGTAAAGCCAAGTTAGCATTTTCAATACACTTTTTCATCTGATCACACACCCCAAACTATGACTTTTTAGAAAAACAAGAGGCTGATGGACGGGAAAAGACCGTTTCTCCCGCCCAACTTGAGGAGAATAGGACGAGAATTCCTATCCTGTTTAATATATCGGCCTTAAACTAAATAAATTTTCTTATATAGTTTAATAAAATCTAAGCGGCTGAATTTCTTTTGAAAGGTTCTATGTTGAAAACACAGGTACCTGAATGTTCAAAACGTGAAGAGTCATTTTCTTCCGAAACTATTTCCGGACTTAAATTATCTAATGCAGACTTAAAGATCCGAGAGATATTATCAAGGAATATACTTGACATTGAATGATACTTGACATTGAATGCAGATTTTTCAATGAAATCACTAGGGTTATGGTATATATTAAAAACTTTTTTAAGTTTAGAAGGGGGGTACTGCTAGACACTGGAATTCTTCGTGAGATTACAGGAAGTAATTGAAGCTAATCAGTTGCTCTGCTGAACTGTAATTGAACTTCTGCAAATTAAAGCCGAGAACACTTAGAACAGATGGAACACTTCTAAGGAGGATGTCTATATAATACACAGGAGGGGAAAAAGAATGTTATAATTACATTTCCTCCCCTCTGTGTTCACCCCTACCCTATACAAGTGTTCTAACTGTTCCATCTGTTCCAATAACATTTTATATACAGTGGATATCGAGAACAAAAACATTGTAGACCCTTCAATATTCCCGATCTTTTATGTTGAAATCGTAAGGGTCACGACAAACTTAAAAATATTTTATAAGATTTGAGGGAGACTGATAGCTATGATACAAGCCAGAAGAGCTATTACCCTTTGACTTATAACCAATTATCTGGTTCATATTTATCATGCAACGTCTGAAACATCTCAAGTTTCAGTTTTTAACATATCACTCTTTTTTTCCTTGTATCTTGCACGCTTTTCTATGAACTCATAGAATTAGGTGCATTTTGTAAAGGCTCAGTGAGCCTTTCATTCTCAGCTTTCAGGTTCTTATTTCTCCCTCACTTGCCCCCGAATGAATCTGAAGTTTACTGTTTTTGATGTTTACGTTCCCACGCTAAACGTTTCTCGTGAGCCGACTTACTTTTTTCAAGAACGAAAATACGAAAATCTAAGTTATTTTTCTGTCTTTTAAGCAACTCAATCTGTTTGTGTATGATTTCACTGTTGTTCGATTCTATTTCAAGAAACTCCTCAATTGACATTTCTTGATCATATTCTACTGCAGGAAACTCTATTCCAAATTCATTGAAATCCATGTTGAGAAGTTTATCTTCGGGGATTTTATCAAGAAATTTTTTATACCCAACGCTAAGAATTTCCTCGAAGGTTAAGCCATAGAGTTTCATATCTTGCTCAACTGCATCCAGTAAGGCAGGATCGACCTTAACGCTGATCTCCTCTTCGTAAAAATGGAATGTTAACGTTACTTCTTCTTCTCCCATGCTTTTCCTCGTCAAAGATAATGAATTAAGTAAATAAGAATTTTTTTAATTTTATTGTTGGAGTGGGTTCGTCTGGAAAATATCACTACCATTAGAAGTAAAATCGATATCGGTTATTTTTCAAACGCATACAGAGATCTACACTGGAACTACATCGGAGTTGCACACCTATTTAAAGTTAACAATATATTTCGTTATCTTCTGACGTGAATTCTGATTTTTAACTTCCCCTTGCGGAGAATTCAATAAATCTCTTCTTCCAGAGATTTGGGATCTTCCTCATAGTAGTGCTTGTGTATAAGTTCCTGCATAATATCAAGAGTGATCTTATCCTGCCCTCGCTCATCTGCTATCTCGCCTGCGCGGAGTAAGAAGTCCATAGCTAACGACATATCTCGATCAAGTTCATCGTTTGTAGTTACTAACAAGTCTAATACTTCCGGTGAGATTACATCCGGTTTAAATGCAACTTTAACTCTTTCGGTGAGAATTTTCCTGATTTTATCACCATCATAATTAGTCATAACCGTAGTCCAAGGATGATATCTGCTATCCAAGCTGCTATTAAAATCTGATCCGAATCTTAAATTTTTTGTAACAAAGATAAGAAAAGGATGGTTTCTAACTTTACATGGATCGTGATCTAAAAAATGGTCAGTCTCTACCATTCTGACAAACATTTCGATTGCATAATCATCGCCTTTAATTTTATCAGCGTTTTCAAGTATGATAATGACTCTGCCATCGTAGTTACAAATAAATTCTTTAATAGCCCGGGTATAATAACAACTTCCACGTAACGCCTTTGGTTTTTTCCCTTCATATGGCAGGCTGTTTCGTACATAATTCAAAATAGAAAAGTCAGTGTTGTATTTTTCGCAATCCACTGTTATGACACATAGCTTTTGATTTAATTGCTTTGATATCTGCTCTGCAAATCGCACACATAAATCGAGAAGTGTTGACACTCCAGTCCCACCTTGAGTAATAATCAAAAGATTCTCGATCGGGCATTGTCGAAACATTTTTTTGAAATAAAACAGGATATGGTCAACTTCTTTTTCTCTACAAAGGAATTGGCTGAAATTATCCAATTTGAAACCTGGCATTACTGCTTCTTTATTTAGGAATATCGTATCATGCATCGCTATCTCCTTCTTCACTTATAAAGAAATCTCAGGTTGCATATAAATTAATATGAAATTTGCCGCAAAAATAAAGTTGAGTAATATAAAGGAGAAGACTGAAATAAAGAAAATGAATCGGTTGATATGAATTCTAATTTGACATCCTCTCACATGGCGTTTTAGGCACAGGTTTGGTGAAATCCAGTATCACTTACAAAGAACCCTCAGACTACTCCCACCCGCCTGTACCTCCTTGAAATCCAAAAATTAGTGCTCCCTGAGTACGTTAACTTTCTCTTCTCACTGCCTACTTCCACTTTCAGAGAGCTTATCGGCAAAAGCCTCGTAATTGTTAGCCAGCGCAAACTCAACGTCATTATCCATGGCCTTGAAATGTTCACGCCCACATTCTATCTTGGCTTGTTCAGTAAGTCTCAGAGTATCGGTAAAGAGTGAACCTTTTGTTTCGACGACAAAGTAGAGTTTTTCCTGGCCGTCCATTTCCACGAGTACAGCCCAGTCTGGATTATAACTACCCAGAGGAGTGTCGATTTTGAACCAATCCGGCAGCTTGGCATAGACTTTTACGTCATCACTCAGTTCAAAGGACTTGGCAAATTCAGCCTCCACATCTGAGTCATAGACTACATAACCATAGACGGATTTCTGGCTCTCTAGCATGTTTTTGCTTAGGTAGCCATAAAGTTCATTCTCCTCGAAAAGCTCTTGGGCATAGAAATGCTCATCACCAATTTTCTCATACTTGATTCCATCAACGATGAATATCTGCATCTGGCGTTTGATGATTGCTGAAGCCTGCTCTATGAACTTTTGGGGATTATTCTTGAAATCTTCAAGCCTGCCACACTGTTTAAGGATTTCAACCAGAGTTCGGCGCGTTAGGTTTGTTTCATTCTGAAGATAGGAAATAATATCCGGGAGTTCATAGTCCTGGGCTTCAAAGACACTTGTGCTCTCCACCTTCTGTTCAGCATGAATACCTCCCCGGTCAATTTCTGTTACGGCTTTACGGTATGTAAAACGGGCACGTCCTACTACCAGATAGTCCTTGATCTCTTCAGCACACTTGCGAGTAAGCTCTTCAGAATCAAAATTCACCCTGAAAGTAGTTTTGTATTTGATCCTGTCCCACAAAGCCTTGAATTCCTCACTTTCCAGAACAGCCCGTTTAAGAGTGACCTTTCGCTTGTCATCGGCATTTTTCACATTCAGCTTACCGGCCACCTTTTTAAGTAAGGACATAATCTGCCCAACCTGGTCACTGAATTCCTCGGGGAGGTCGATTTGTCCATTCTTCAGGTCAGATCTGAGAGCGTCCTGTACCTTCCCTCTGGCATCGATGTACCCTTCTGCTTCCAGATGGTCATATAACTGTGCAGATGCTTCGGTTCCCAGATAGCTCGTGGTATGATCGTCAGTGGGAACTGCAATGCCTGCAAACAGATGCTTTTCAACTACTCCGAATTTGATGCCTGTTTCTTCCTCAATTTCCTTCTGCAGCTGTTCGGCAAATGATTCGTAGGACTCATTGGCCATGACAGTGAGAGTATTTATTTCGAATCCATGTACCCTCTCACCATCCTGATTTACAGCAATACGCAGCCCACGGCCAATCTCTTGCCGTTTTTTAATGACCGAAGAGGTCTCGTTGAGGGTGCATATCTGAAAAACATTGGGGTTATCCCAGCCTTCCTTGAGAGCTGAGTGGGAAAAGATGAATTTTAGTTTGGAACTAAAACTGAGCAGTTTCTCCTTATCCCGCATAATCAGCTGATAAGCACTCTCATCAGCTTGGGTTTTTCCTTCTCCGGAAGACTCTTTGAGCATTTCTGCTCCTGTGGAGTCTTTCTTTTTATCGATGGCAAAGTAACCGTTATGTACAGATGCAACTGCTGCTTCCGGTTCCATTCCTTCCAGAAGGGGCTTGAATTTCGGCTTGCGGACAGCCCTGATGTATTCCTCCTCGAAGATTGTAGCATACTTACCCTTCTGAGGATTTCCATCCTCGTCGTACCAGCGGTAGTTGGCTACTCGGTCTATGAAAAAGAGACTTAAGACCTTGATGCCCATAGGCTGAAGGCGCAACTCCTTATCCAGATGCTCTTCAATGGTTTTGCGGATCTGTAAGCGCTTGTATTCATCTTGGTCTACATCTCCGATAGCCTGGCCCAGCTCGACAATTTCTGGTTTGCTTGTGAAACTGATGTATTTGTTCCCTTTCTCACAGTAAATGTCTTCAACAATATACCCGTCATACATACTGCGGCCACCTGAAAGGTCGAGAAGATCGGTACCGCTGCGAATGGTTTTTATCTGCCTCTTGACATTACCCCCACTCTTGACATCTAATTCAATCTGTGCGGTAATCCCGTTCTTCTTGTTATCAACTTTCAGCAGCTTGATGTAAGCCTTGTTGTGCTCGTCCTTGACTTCAATTCCAGCTACCTCTATCTGCTTTACTAGTTTTCTTTCATATGCATCTACTGAATCCAGCTTATAGAGCATGTGGTATTTGTCTACATGGGTAGCTGAATAACGGAGGGTACAGAGTGGGTTAAGAGAAGCAATGGCTTCTTTGCTCTTGGAAGTGGTATCCACGCTTTGCGGTTCGTCGATAATTACAATAGGTCTTGTTGCCTGGATGAACTCAATTGGACGTGAGCCGGTCATACGGTCATGGGGGCGGTGAATAATGTTTGCCTTATTTTCTTTTTCAGGGTCTGTGAAGCTTCTTCGAAAAGCATCGATGTTTATAACCATGATCTGGATGGAGTCGCTTGTGGCAAAATTGCGCACCTGCCCGAGCTTTTGCGAGTCATAAACGAAATAGTCAAAGGGCACGTTTTCGTAAAGCCCACGGAAATGCTCCTCGGTTATCTGAAGCGACTTGTAGACTCCTTCCTTGATAGCCACAGATGGCACAACGATAATGAATTTGGTAAATCCATAGAGCCTGTTCAGTTCGAAGATTGAGCGCAGGTAAACATAGGTTTTACCGGTACCTGTTTCCATTTCCACTGTGAAGTTCATGGAATCAAGGGCTTCTGAAGGAGCCAAACCGTTCCTCAACTGAATATCCCTTACATTTTTCAGAATATCCTCATCCAGAAGCTTCAGCCTGTTCCCTATACCTAGGTCGTTATTTTTTTCCACGAAATCAAGTTTCATCTGCGGGTCGTATTTTAGAGGGACAACTGTGAAGTTCGTCTGGCAGGTTTCTTGCCCTTCAAAAACGCCAGTAATTGAGAGGATGGCATCATGCTGGAAGTCGAGATCTGGATCGAATTTTATTCTCACGACCTTAACCCCCTTACAGACTCTTTACATCTTCGATTCCCGCAAGCTTTAGGATCTGCACAGCATTGGTCTTGACTACATCGTCCTTAAAGCCCGTGTCCTTAAAGACAACGCGCATAATTTCCGGCTGAAGCTCCTTTTTCAGGCCTGCAATGTCTTCCACTGTTTCCAGGGTTATATCATCAGCCAAACAGATAACCAGAGCACCATACCCGATAATAAAAACAGTTTTCCCGGCAATGGTTCTTTCTTCAATTGGCTGGGTCAGGTCCAGGCCGTACTTGAGCAGGATCTCGTACAGTATATCATGTTCACTGCGGCCGTCTTTGATGTTGCTGATATAATCTTCAAGTGAACTTTGCAGATTATCCGGGTTCACTTCCCATGGCTTGATATTTGTTGAGTCAAGTTTGAAAACCTTGAATCCGAGGTCTCCTTCATAGTCTGGAGTTTCCTCTTTGATTTTCTTTATGACCCGTCGAATGCGTTCCTTGCCGATTTCGGCAATCGTTTTGTAGCCTGTTTTGAAGGCCTCTAATTTTTCATCACAGGGCTCTGGAAGCTGGACTACGATGAACTTGCGGTTGTCACCGTCCTTGTTCAGGTCAAGAACAGCGTGTGCAGTGGTAGCAGAGCCGGAGAAGAAGTCTAAAATTAGATCGTTTTTCTGAGTTCCTTGTCCTATAAGTTGTCTTATTAAATCAACACTTTTGGGGAAATCAAAGTACTGTCCACCAAGTATCTCACGAGTCTCTTTTGTAGCTATCGTGTTGATAACGGTATCAATAATAGAGCTAAATGGTTTTTCTTGAGAACGTACTTCTGATAAGTGTCTCTTATACATTGGAGTGCCATTCCCATTTTTTGGGAATAGGACTTTTCCTTCTGAAATTACCCTTTCCATTCGTTCTTTTTCATAAGCCCACACCCGATTAGGATTGCATTGATACTCAATGCCAGTTACAGGGTCTTTAATTGGGTAATAAAGATTTGGTCTTTCAGAAGCTGTTTTATTGCAGGTGAGATCCCCCCGTGTCCATGGACCTAAAGGATCATTATCAGGATTTAAATAATTTGAAAAATCTTTACTTAAACCATTTAATCTTACTTGATCTGTTTTTGCATAAGCCATGACGTAATCATGGTCAATACTTATCATGTTTTGAGCATCATTCGACCCCGTCCTTTTTTTCCAGAGAAAAGTACACAGAAAATTTTCTTCTCCAAAAATATCATCACAAACTTTCCTGAGATTCGCTACTTCGTTATCATCAATCGAAATGAAAATAATCCCGTCGTCTCGCAAATAATTACGAGCCAGTTTAAGCCGGGGATACATCATATTTAGCCAATCTGTGTGATAACGGCCGCTGGTCTCAGAATTGGTGGAGATTTTTCTTCCCTCATTATCCACCTGACCAGTAAGTTCCAGATAATTTTTGATGTTGTCTCTGAAATCATCAGGATAGATGAAGTCGTTACCTGTATTATAAGGTGGATCGATGTAGATCATCTTCACTTTTTTGTAGTAGGACTTCTGCAGCAGTTTGAGGACTTCGAGATTGTCACCTTCGATAAAGAGGTTCTGAGTCGTATCCCAATTTACCGACTCTTCCGGGCAGGGGCGTAAAGTGCCGGTTGAAGGTGTTTGGGCAAGCCAGCGAGCCTTGCTCTTGCCGTTCCAGGTGAAACTGTATCGTTCCTCTCTACCGTCGATGTATTCACCCAGAGTTTCTTTCAGAGCGTCAAAATCGATTCCGCCTTCTGTGAAAACTTCCGGAAATAGGGTTTTCAGTTTATCTATATTTTCGGCAACAATATCTACTGATCTGCCGTCGGTCTTGGGATCAAGTTTTTGCATGTTATGCATCCTCTTATTCAAAGTGATAGGGATTCTTTCTGTAGTTGTTTTTCAAGTTGTTTAATCTGGACGTTGAGTTCTACTTTTCGGTTAAACTGATCCTGCTTATGGAGGGTTGCACGCAGTTTGGCGATTTTTCCTTCAAGCTCATGACATACTGTTAGCTGCTGTCTTCGTGCTTCCTGGCTGATCTCCTCATTGTTGAGTCTGTACTTGCCGGTAAGTGAAGCACAGTCAAGGGCGATAAAGCGGTCCATCAGAGCCGAGTAAAAAGCTAGGAAATGGGTATGTGGTAAATTGGAAAGGTTCAGGGTATCCAGAAATGCCTGTTCGATGTCAGATATTTTTTCAAGGTCTATCCAGCCGGTAGTGAAGAACTCTTCTACAACAACGGCTCCTTTTTCTGCCTGACTGAACCTTTTGGGGGCCACACTCAGGGCAACTTTCGATTCTGTATCCTTGTGCATGTCTTCGTGCTTTTCGTTATCGTTATCATCCGGTTCTTTACTGCTTTTTTCCGGATTTTGGGCAAATGTCAGGAGCATTGGATAGGGTATAGCTCTGTGAATGACTTCTGCAAGGCGCTTGTAGTTGCGCGGAGAGCGAAGCGTTATTTCCAGTACGGCAACTTCAAGGTATTCTCTCTGCACGTCAGTGTAAGCTTTGATCTGAATGGTAGAGGGTTTGAGGGTGTACTGCCAGATTATGGTCTCCACGTCCTCTTTCAGGGACTTTTTATCGGTTGCTGTAAGGGCTGCGTTCTCAAAGAAAAGCTTTTTGAAAACGCGCGTCCCGAGGTAAGTGGAATCGGGAAAGCCAAGTTTGGACAACAGAATCTCATTCACGCCTGTACCTCCTTTCCGAGGATAATCAGGTAAGCTACGACTTCAAAATCCTCAATGCCTCGGAATGAATCTTTGCTCAGAACGGTTCCACCACGCTGGAAAAGGCTCTCAACACCGTGTTCTTCCGCTTTGCCGGCAATAGTTGAAACAGCTTTGCCCAACAAGCTCTGGTAATGGCTCATGTCACGGGCATTTCGGGTAAACCTATTGAACTGTGCCAGTGAAGCCTTATCAGGATTTGTCTGACTAAAGGATGACTTCTTCAGAATGTCAAGTATCTTCTTTGATTGGGTGAAATTCAGGCATATCTTACCACTGTCGGAAACATACACTAGGTAGTAAGGGTAAAGTGCATATGTACTGTCGGTCTGCACATGATCGTTCTCACTGCGAAGGCAGAATATGACACCTGGGTCCAGTTCATCCTCTATCAATTCAGCCTGCCGGACTACAGCAAATACCCCCCGAGGCATCTTTTCGATTTGTTCCCGCTTTTCTTTGAGATAATCAGCAAGGTCCATGCGGAAATCATTGAGCGTCAGGTCAGTAATCGAAATGCCGCCTCCAAGGTCTTCAATATCAACTACCTCGTTCTGAAGCTTTTCCAGCTGCTTGCGCCGATATTCCAGATCATTCATCTTGCCAGCATCGGGAAACTCAATAACGTTCTCTTCCCCTGTAGCCGAGATGTCCAGAAGTACCATGCGTCCAGATACCCTTGATTCCAGGTTTATATATTCGTCCAGTTCCATGTTAGGCCAGAAGTTTACGAGCTGGATAACATTATTCTTGGAACCCAGACGGTCAATACGCCCGAATCTTTGTATAATACGTACAGGATTCCAGTGTATATCGTAGTTGACAAGGTAGTCGCAGTCCTGAAGGTTCTGCCCTTCAGAGATACAGTCTGTAGCTATTAGGATGTCGATTTCTTCTTTAAGTGTGGGATCGATAACACTACGTTCTTTTGAAATTGGAGAAAATGAAGTAATAATCGACGCCATATCCTTACGGATACCTGGCATAGTGGTCTTATTATCCCCTGTACCAGTCACAAGGGCACACTAAATCCCTGAAGAATCTTTAGCCCACCTGACAATGTTTTGATACAGGTATCTGGCCGTGTCGGCAAAAGCCGTGAAGATAATGATTTTTCGGTTATTCGGATTGATGGGACTATTAGCTTTTTCCCGAATGACTTCTTTCAAATGCAACAGTTTTGCATCCTGTGCGGGCCCAATTTCCTGTGCCTCGTTGAGTAATTTGACCAGCAGCTCTTCGTCTTCGGAAAGTTCCTGTTTCCACCGGATTTTGTCAACATCCTGAATGAGTACCTTGATCTTGTTTCCTACCACAAAGGGAGTGAATTCATCATCTTCAATTTCAATCTCCTCAATGCTGAGCTCTTCGACTTCCATATTTTCATGGTCATCAATGCGGTCGATAATGCTGCGAACTTCATGAAGCAACTTCTCCAGAGTCAGAGAAAACGAATTTATCGAGCTCTCCATACGCTTGAGAAGATTAACGCGCATTAAATGGATCAGGCTTTCTTCACGGTCAATCTGTTTGAACACAGACCCACCAGCAAGCCGCATGTCGTATTTGCGACTATATTCCTCCATTTTATGAGGAAGGACATATTTCAGAGGGGAATAGGCACTCAGGTTTAACCTTCGGATGTCGCGGTTTATTTCCCTGAGGGGTGGATACCTGTTTTCCGTATCAATATCCGCCTTGATGTTGATCGGTTTTAGGCGTTCTGGGAATCTGCCGATTTCATTAATATCATAATATTTTTCAATATGTTTTCTGGAACGTGCAATTGTCAGAAGGTCCAGAAGCTTGAAATAATCAAAATTCAAGGTTTCCAAGAGTGACTCGGTAGTGCGCAGAGACTCCTCTTTTTTAAGCCATTGGTTGAAACGTGTTTGCGCTTTTTTGAGTGTTTGTTCAATGCTTGCGATATTGTAATCATCCAGAGCGTCATCACGGCCTTCTGTTATAAAAGCAACCTGGTTTTTCAGGTCATTCATTCGGTTGTTAACAGGAGTTGCAGAAAGCATTAGGACTTTTGTCTTGACGCCTGTCCTGATAATGTCCTGCATCAATCTAGAATAGCGGGTCACTCCGTCCTTGCGGGATGGATTATTTCGGAAATTATGCGATTCATCAATAACAACCAAATCGTAGTTTCCCCAGTTGAGGGTTTCGAGATTGATTTCTCCGGAAAAGCCTTTAGTTCGGCTAAGGTCAGTATGATTCAGGACATCGTAGTTGAAACGGTCTTCTGCCAGGATGTTTCTTTTGTCATTGATGGTATAAAGTGTCCAATTTTCCCTCAATTTTTTAGGGCACAGCACGAGAACACGGTCATTCCTTAGCTCGTAGTACTTAATGATAGCCAGCGCTTCGAATGTCTTTCCAAGGCCAACGCTGTCTGCAATGATGCAGCCGTTGTATTTCTCGATTTTATCAATGGCTCCTAATACACCATCACGCTGGAATTTGTACAGCTTGCTCCAGATATGCGTATCTTTTATCCCGGTTCTTGTCTTTATGATATTCTCTTCCTCGATCTCGCCAAGGAAATCCTTAAAAATATTATAAAGAATAAGGAAGTAAATGAGTTGAGGGGACTTATCAGAATAAATGCATTCAAGCTGTTCAAGTAATTTTTTTTTAAGATCAGAAGCTTCCTCTAGATTGTTCCATATAGATTCAAACCATTTCAGAAGTTTTTTTGCTTCTGTATCCGAAGTAAAAGTGTTCATGTCATAAGAATCTGAAGGTGTAAAACCAAGTCCAGTCGTTGAAAATGGAGAACTTCCATATATGGCAATCTCCTTTCCGTCAGGCTTGGCTACATGAAATAAATTTTGAGGGATTGGAACAGAAAAGGTTTGAACTTCCGCTTTACGGGATAACCACTCTGCACATTCTCGGGATATTTGCGTAAGGTTAAGGGTATTACGAAACCTTCGGTCAAGCTCAGATCCTGTAAGCCCCGGGATTTCAAATTCATCTTCAATCCTGCCTTTTCCCTGACCAGAGTTTTGCGGCAAAAGAAGGCGAAATGTATCGATTTTATCCAGTTCATTTTTTAGCTCTGAGTAGCCATAAATAGAAAAAAGGCTGGATATCACAGATAACCGAGCGTTCTTTGATATATTTTTGCGCAACTCCTCGCCTACTTTTCCATTCGCTTTGTTATCGATAATCATGATAATACCTTCTCTTTCTCTTGGTCAATCACCATCAGTATATTTAAGATTGCAAACAGCTCCACATACCTCACAAAGTATAGAGGTCAGAAGAACATAAATATTTATATATGCGCCCAACTTCCCTCAAATATATAAGTTCACTGTATATATTTACTCATTTGTTCTATAATTTACTAGATTTTCGATTTTATAAAAAATTGAACACTATCCAGTTGATAAATATTACAAAAACACAACTCTAAATATCTAGCATCAGGCATCAAAGATTAATCTTTTATCCTTCAGTTAAATATCTATATACAAAATTATATACATAATGTTATAAAGTTGGAGCTCCTTTAATTAGTTGGGGTGGCCTTTACGGCTGAATCTTTGCAGAAGAGAGAACAGGGCTATCAATGGACTGGAAGTGAATATCATTTCATTTCCGAGAAAGAAAAGAATAGAGGATATGTCCGGTATAGAAATCCAAATAATGGTACATTTTTCCTTGATCCCTCTCCCTATATGCCTTCTCCTTTTGACGATATCTATGTTGTTAAAGGGTGTCCACTACCTCCAAACGGAAAGCTAATAGATATCACTGTCAGGGAAACTGGTGAAGTGATAGATATTGAGCCTGAAGGTTATCTTAAGAGATATCCTATCAATTATGTTTTGGACTGGAAGCTTGGAGATCCTAAGAAGATAAAGAAAACTAATTTGGTATATTACGATGAATTTCTTAATTTCCTTTCTACACCTATAAAACCCTCTTATTTTAACATTGAAGATCTGGAATACTGCATGGGTATGTATGCAGTTTCTTCTCCACAATTTGTAGACTTTGAGCCAGGAGGAATTAATGCTGTGGTTTTACGGGGTGATGGTGACATTAATGAAAGCTGGTTTCAATTCAAAAGAATAATGGATGTCATTCCTGATCCATTCAAAAACCCTTCTTCTCCAAACTTTTATGCACATCTGGAAACAAAAAACAACCCTAAGATCAAAAATAATAATGAGGTGAGTCTTTCTTACAAAAATATCAGGGATGTTCCTGTCCAGATTCCTTTACCATTTAAAGTGGAGTTTAAAAATTTCTTTTCGTATAAGGACTATATTAAGGAATATAAGCCAATGGCAACTGCTTACATGCTTGATGCCCTGCTATATCAGCCAGAAATTCCTGTAAAGCCCTAATTTGACAGATTCTGCTAATTAATACAGTATTTTCTTACACAAAACACATCGTATCGACACATTACATTTCGGTAAAATTAAAAACGTCAGTAAATCATAAGGCGTAAGACAAAACTTTGAATTGCATATGAAAACAGAAGCATGAAGCCCATCTAGACATTAAAAAATGTATGCTTCTGTCAAATTTGGGGTAAAGTATGAAAAAAGAATCGAGGATGCAATATATTTTGTTCTTGATTATGTGCTTGATAGTGATGAAGTTCCCTGCTTTTTGGACATTGGATCTGTAATACCCAAAATGGCAACTGCTTTTGCCAGGCTTCGTTATAAAAGAGTTGCAACCATCAAGGATCTGGATGAAGGCAAGAATTATTGGGCTAATTCCATAATTCAATCTAAACCAGAATCAGGGGAAAATATTGACAAATTGTATAGTATAAAAGATAAAGAAGAACTCCTGCGCTCTGAAATTAAAGAATTAACTTCCACTGGCATAAAGGTTACATACGAACTTCTCCAGCAGAAATCAAAACTTTTAGAGTCTGAATTTAAGGAGGCGTTTGATAAGCTGAGAGCTTGTGGTTATATTTATGTTAAACCGAATAAAACAATAGGAGTAATCGAATATTAAGGTATAATCCTTATATGAAGCTGATCAGTAGCAAATAGATCTCCTCTTTGCTTCATTTTTTTGATCAATTCTTCTGCGGTATTTCTGTCAATGCCTTCCTCTTCAACTATTTTATAAACTTCATCTAAAGGAGCTTTGTTTATCCCTGAGTTGTCAGATATTTTCTTTATACAGTCTTTCATAGTTCGTATTTTATTTTTCTTACTTATTGAAGTTGGTTCAGAAGAAGGGGCAGGAGCTTCTTTTTGTACATTTTCAACTTTATATATATAAAGAACATATTCAAGTTTACCTTTACCAGCATCAATAGTTGAAAGATTACCAGTAAAATGATAAGTTTCATCTTCTAAAGCAAGCCCTACAGCATCTCTCATTAAAAAACCTTTAATTGATTTTACGATACCTTCTCTGACAGGGACAGTAACTTCTTCAAGGATAATAATATTTTGAACATCAATAATTGTACTGTCTTTCAGTATTAGTTTAAATGGACCCTTTTTCCCACAGGTCTCTTCTTCGCAACCTGCAAGCGGCTCTTCTAATTTGAAACTGTTCTGCTCTACATAAGTAGTATGCCCACATCTTAGACATTGGTACGCTACACGAGTATAAACTGGATATTGAGTACCGATATTTGACGCTCTTCCTTTTATTTTAACCTGTTCGCCTATGTGTTTTGATCTAATATCTTTTATCTGTAGTTCGAGAATTTCCATTTAAACACCTACATTTTAGTGAGTAAGATACTTCTGCTACATTTTCTGTATTCAGGAGTTTTCCTTTTCTCATTTATTAAGTCCTCAAATGTTCAAGACTACAAAAAATGATTATTGGAAAAATTAGCAGCTGATAGTTTAATAATGTGATATTTTAAACATATATAACCAATAAAAGCTTTTGATTCTCTAACCCTGTAATATCTTGTATACTCTTTAAAAAGAGCTTGGAGATCATCCCTTTAATTTATGTTTCTCTTCTGCATACTTAATAATTCGATCAGCTAAGACCGAAATAATTTCTTCGCTGGTCAGGTTTGACCTACCTGTTATCTCTTTGCACAGTTTGAACTCTTCGTTAATCCAAGCAATAACCAGTGACCCCAATTCTTCGACATTATCCCTGATAAAATCTATTTTTACGCCGCGTTTGACGCATTCATCAGTAGCTTCACTAATCATAAAAGGCAGATCAAATGTTGCGAATCGATGAACCTTTTCAGTCATTTCATCTGTCATGTCTTTCATAGCAAGTAATCGACTTTTAGATATGTAAATGGATTGTTTAATATCATCTAGATCAATGTGAGAATTGACCTCAAAATCACCAAATAAAATCATCTTGCTTTCCATCTGCATCAGAATATGAAAAAGCAGCCGCCCAACACCATCCAGGTAGACAAATAACAAATAATTCTATACCTTCACCTTTCTCTACTTTCTGCTTCTCTGCTTTTGTCAGATTTGTAGGGTATCCACCTTTTGGAACTTCGATTTCGTCAATATCTTCTAACCTGATAAGTCCATAACAACCGTAGAGATATTTGACATTTTCCTTTATCCAAGATCGGGAAACGTTTACCATAAAAACAACACCATATAAATACCACATTGCAACATTATTATTTTTCCCATTTTTACAGATAATTTCTTCAAGCTATGTGATTATGAATTAAAGATTAGCTGGACGAATGCACTGTGACAGGACTAAAAGGAGACTAAATTCTGAAAGTCACAGGTGGATAATGTTTAGCTTACTATCCTCCTGATTCAAGGTTTGAAAAATTAATACCACAGGATTCTTTAACTTAAAAACACAGGGGGGAAATTTTAGTTTAGGTTATATAAAGTCTTCCTGTGATTACAGATCATTATTAAAGAATTTGTGATAAATATGGAAAATACACGTTATATAGAGCAAAATATTCCTCTTTTTCCTTTCAGCGAGCCAAATAAATCAGCCATTGTTGGAAAAGATGAAATATTGATTAAAGACAAAAATAGGAATATTTTACTTTCTGGAAACGCAGAGTTTCACCTTGATTTTCTCCCAACACCTCAGATTCATGTATATGTTACCAACAAAAAAGAACTAAGTGATAGTGAAAAATCAGGGCTACATGTTCTATATGATAAAATTTTATTTGAAAATCTATTTGAAATGACGTCGAAGAAATCTGGAAATCAATTTGAAGGATTTGTAATAAATAGCGACTTATTTGACCTGAGTGGACCTTCATTAACCTTTACGCCATCTTCTGAGCCAATAGTTGGACTTGGAGACGAAGATACTCAGATGCAATATGTTATTTTTCATTTGTTTAACTTTAGAGAAATATGCGTAAATAAAGGAAGGTATTATGAGGCTGTCCACATAGAAGCAGATAATTGGGTCATAGAAATCAAATCTCTGGCAAAATCCGAAAGCAACTTTAAAAAATTAAAAAAAGAAGGCGGTTATGGGTTAACCCATATAGTTTGTTTACAGAAAATAGATAGTACTTTCTTTTCAGGTAAAGAAACTATAGAAATGCTCAATATGCTACAATATTTTTTCTCTTTTGCAAACGGAGCATGGTGTAATCCCATATGTGCAGTAGGTTTTAATTCTACAGGTCGAGTATGGGAATTATGGTCATCACCGAGAGGACCCAGTTTTTCTCGATCAGAATCGTGGTTCGATGAACATCACTCTGAACAGCTTGAGAATCTTTTCCCTGGATTCATGCGCTGTTGGTTTAACGATTGCAAGAATGAAATTCTTAGGAAAGCCATATATTGGTATCTCAATGCTGTTCACTCAAACGTAGATATCGGAATTGTATTAACTCAAGCAGCATTTGAGGGTATGTCGCGTGGGTATAATATAAATATACTTAAAAAAGAACAAAAGAGGAATGACGCTGAAGCTAACATAAGAATGCTATTTTCCTCTTTGAAATTGCCTTTTCCTACCGAAATAACTGAGGATACACCTGAGCTAAAGAGGATTGCAGAAGAGTTAAAATGGAATAATAATACATTGGGGGCTATTATCTTGGTGCGAAACTCGTTAGTGCATCCTCAAAAAAAATATCATGAAAAATTTAACTCAAGTATGTATTACGAAACATGGAAATTGGGACTTTGGTATCTTGAACTTTCTTTGCTTAAGTTGTGCGACTACTCAGGAACTTATTGTAATCGTTTAACTGCAAAATGGATAGGAGAAGTTGAGAAGGTTCCATGGGAAAAATAAGTTGTATAATTGATGATCAATATATATCTCAGATTATAGAGAGTTTATAAAATCTATTCTTTAAGACAATATATGCGATTAAACCTACAAAACTGAAAGCGTCGAATATTAACGGCACACTCGTAGTTTATTTCTCAGGGATATACTGAAGACATAAGGAAGCATCAATCAAAAGTAAACAAGATAAATAAACTTATATCGTAGGGATAAGAATTCTGAATCATGAACAAGTACATTACTCCCTCGTCTAATCTATCAGTTTTTTCGTGCCCTCACTGCGGTGCTATTGCTCATCAAATATGGGTTGACACTTTTATGCATGATGGTAGTAATGATCTTGATTTAATCGAAGGTTTATTTTTAAGTGTTTGTCAGAATCCTGATTGTCGTAAGCAATCTGTCTGGTACTTCGAAAAACTTATTTATCCACTTTTATCTGTAGCTCCGTTTCCTTATGATGACATGCCATCAGATGTAAAGGAAGACTTTTTAGAAGCGAGAAACGTAGTTGAGATATCTCCAAGACCAGCAGCGGCTTTGTTAAGACTTGCATTACAAAAGCTCATGAAACATTTAGGTCAAGAGGGGAAGGATATTAATAAGGATATTGGAGAACTGGTAAAAGAAGGATTGCCTGTGAAGATTCAGGAAGCACTTGATTCTTTGCGAGTTTATGGGAATGAAGCAGTTCACCCGGGAAATCGACTTAAAAGACGACAAGGAAACAGCTTTGAAATTATTTAAGCTACTGAATATTATTGTGCACGATATGATAATTCAACCAAAAGAGATTGAGGAGTTATTCAATCGTCTTCCACCCTTAAAATTGGAAGGAATCAAAAATAGAGATAAAAAATAACTTTAATTCATTTGCAGCTCCAATACATTGTTCAAGAATTTTCAGGAATTATCATTCTACAACTGCTTCATCTATCCTTTTCAAAAGCCTAACAGAATGCAAGGATAGAGCATGACAAAGCCTTGGCACGTGTAATGACCTCTTTATTGAAAGACAACACACAGCTTTTCAAGCAGTTTAGCGACAATGAGTCTTTCCGCAGATGGTTGACGGATACTATCTTCGAGATGACTTATAAGTAATCTTCTGATTGATATTCTGAGATTGCAATTAGAGGGATACAGGCATCTGATAGAACATCTAATCTTAATTATTTTTAAAATATCTTTTAATTTTGGTTAATAAGTACCGGTATCTCATATAGCCAATTAGAATATTTTTAAACTGCTCTTGGATTAATTCTAAAATATCTTTTAAAGTGCCCCTTATCTAATGCCGTCCAAATGTCCACGTAAAAGTTGAATTCTATATAAATATTAATTTTGATATTTCTAGAGTTACAGGAATTTACTTGGACAGACGGACGAACTTTGTCTCAAAGTCTCAATTGTCACAACAAGAATTCATAAAATTAAAAATGGATTTAATTTCTAGTATTTTATTTGAGACATTGAGACAAGGATTGTAATAGGATAAAAATTGAAATTTTTAAAGTGATGTCATGCAGATACAGGTATCCGTTATAAGGCTATTCAGGCTCTCACAAAACGATTTAGGAAATCTATTTTTCAACCAAATCTCTTGGGTCACAACAATAGGAAGAAAATTTCTAAAGATTTAATGGGGGCATAATCTGATACTGCTCTTAAGATAAGAAGCAAGGTCAGATGATACAGTAGAGAATTGTTGGGCTAGAAGTCAATAATAAAAAAACAACATTCTTACCCTTATCCTACATGATGGAAAATCGAAAGTTGTATAAGATTAAACAACTATTATTTTATCCATTGGAGCAGGAATTATGAAAATATTAGGGAAATCCAAAATTACGAAACAAAAAGCAAAACCTGAGATTACTTATCCTTTAGTGAGGCTCCCACAATCAGAAATGAATATTGCTGGAGAAACTGCGTATGTTTTTAAAACAGAGTATAAAGGTAAGCCTGTTTATGTAATTTCCTTGGATGAAGAATTTAATGGTGAGCTCAAGGTTGTACAACCTGAAACAAAGTCTGACCTCGAAGCAAGAATTGAAGCATTAGAAAAGAAGCTTTATACGCTCTTGGAATCCGAAAATAAGGAAAATAAAAATAAAAAAGAAAAGTGGGCCCGCTGTGACTCGAACACAGGACCTCCGCCGTGTGAAGGCGACGTCATAACCATCTAGACCACGAGCCCGTGAATTGAATTCTAAAACTAATAAGGGTTAAGCAACCATAAAATAGAACTTCTTGTGTATAAGCTTATCGCCTGTTAATTAAGGAAAGAGGATTTCCGGAAGTGCTATATAACTTTTTATGTTTTTTTATATATTTTTCAATCTAATTTGTAGTTTTTACACACTGTAGTTT
>DADO01000119.1:29506-31248 GCA_002509325.1 Methanosarcina sp. UBA402
CACACTGTAGTTTTTACACACTGTGGTTTCGTTTTTTGATTCAGGTTTTTAGCTGTTTTACCGGAAATTATTCACACAATCAATAAAGTAAATAAGTGATAAATGTAAATAACTATAATACTAATTTCTGTGCAGGGTTGAAATGATAGAAATACTTAAAATCTTCTTCAGCATGCCCTTTTTACTGTACTCATGTTATTCCGACCTGAAATCCCGTAGGGTTTCAAATCGGGTCTGGAAATACATGCTCGCGGCGGGGTCTGTGTTTATAATCTACGAAATTTTTATCGGGGGTACTTCCTATCTTGTGTCTCTTGCTATTTCAGGGATTTTTGTTTTTACGGTAGTTTATATCCTTTTCCAGTTTGGGGCATTTGGGGGCGGGGATGCTAAGGGCTTGATCGTACTTTCTATCCTTTTTCCTTCTTACCCGGTTTTTAAAATTTCAGGAGAAATATATCCTCTGCTCGGGCTTCCGCCGGTTGGGTTTTTTACTTTCACGGTGTTCGGGAATGCTCTCCTGCTGACAACGCTTGTCCCGCTCGGGATGTTCTGCTATAATCTCCTGCATTTCTCGCCTGAAATGGTCAAAAATCCGCTTTATATGTTTATAGGTTACAGAACTGAAATTTCTTCTCTGAAATATAAAAAGCACCTTGGCCTGCTTGAAAAGTTTGAGCTTGATGAAACTGGAAGCCTCAAAAGAGGGTTTGCCCGCTCAGGCCTCAACTTCGATGCGGATCAGAGACCTGAACTTGAAGAGTATCTGAAAAAAGGGTTGATTGAAAAAGATATCTGGGTTACTCCCGGCCTGCCGTTCATGTTTTCAATTACAGCAGGCTTTGTTGCCGCAATCGTTTTTGGGGATTTAATCTTTTACATGGTCATGCGCCTTATGGTACGTTAAATAAGGAGCTGAGTTCCAATAATAGCTAAATTCCAATCTAAAGAAGCAAATAAAAGAAGCTAAATTTCACCTTTTCCCATTTTGCCAGCCAAAATTCTATCTATTTTTAATCAATTATCTTTAATCAATTACCGTTTTTGTACTACAAGTAGCCCGTAAAGAATTGTTTCCGGAACAGGTGGATTCTCAGGCGTGCCTTTTACAATCCTTTCTTCAGGATAGCCGAGATTTTCGCAGGTATAGAGTTCAGCTTCTATACCCAGCTCTCTCAGAACCCCCGCAACCTCAAGCGAACCGAAAGTATCTTCTGGCAGCAGGAATATGTTTCTTCCATTCTTTAATTCCTGGATCAGTTCGGCTTTTGCTGGCTCAGAATCTCTGCCGTGGGCTGTGATTGCGCATAGATTGGTCAGGTTCACTCTAGTACGTGCACAGGCAACCTGCATCGAGGAAATTCCAGGAATTACTGTATCCTTTTCTCCTGCAAATTTCCCGAGCCCTGAAAACATAGGGTCACCTGTGGATAGGACAACAGCATCTGCTGGCAGAAGGTGGAGAGATTTATAGTCCTTAATCGGTTTTGCTTCACAGCTAATGTACTTCTCAGCAATTTCAAGGGCTCTTTTTGCGCCATAAACCACAGAGGCTTTTCTTATGGCTTCTATTCCTTCTTCCGTGAGCATCCCGGGCCCGACTCCGACTCCTACCACAATCATTCTTTTTCCCCTTTTCCTATCTTAATTTTAATTTCACCACTACGGTCTGCCTTAGTATTTCAGCTTAATTCTTCAGTTTAGTTTAACTCTCATTTCATTTGTATTCGGTTAAGATACGA
>DADO01000119.1:31537-33102 GCA_002509325.1 Methanosarcina sp. UBA402
CCTTAACCGAATACAAATAACTCTTATTTTTAAACTCTTATTTTTAATTTAACTCTCAATTTCACTGTCCATCACTTTTACTGTCCACCGTTTTTACTATCCATAAGGGCCGACCCGTCCCTGTTAATTACCACGATTCTTGCGCCTTTTCCTTTTTTGATTGCCATCTCGAAGGCTTCTTTCAGGCGCAGATGTTCAGGCGCTTTTTCAAGCATCTCGACAACGGTTGCATATCCGCTGCCTTTAAGCATATCAGGATTTCCCCATTTAAGGACAAGACCAGGAAGCCCACAGATAATTACATCACCTGAGGCGTTTTCAAGCCCTTCCGAGATCCTGCTCCCAACCATAACGACTGTATAATCAGGAAAAAGCATGTGAGAGTAGCGCATTCCTATCCTGCCTGTAGTCAGGACTACTTTGTCCGTGCAGCGGATCAGGTCTCCTTTCATTTCTCCCAGATGGTCGTTCCAGGGCTCAACAAAACCCGTGCTCCCGAGTACGGAAATCCCGCCTTCCACCCCTATCCTGCTGTTCAGGGTCTCTTTTCCGATCCTTTCCCCGTCCGGAATTGAGATTGTAACCTCGGCTCCTTTCAGGCCCAGTTCTTCTACGGCTTCCTGGACTGCAGCTTTTATCTGTTCCATAGGTTTCGGGTTAATAGCCGGCTGGCCTTTCGGAACCTGGAGCCCGTCCCTTCTGACAATTCCTATGCCTTTTCCTCCGAGTATTCTGATTTCCTCAGCTTCTCTGGCTTCACCCACAAATTCAAGCCCCCGGGTAATATCGGATTCGTGGTCGTTCTGAATTTTTTTCACAACTGCGCGCCCCTTCGAGGCTTTACTTACCTCAAGCTGAGCTCTCAGTCCCACAGGAGTTGGGACGGACACGCTGTCAACCATTTTCTTTAGAGAAAGGACTGCAGCTTTTGCAGCAGCACTTGCTGTGGTTCCTGTAGTGTATCCTCGTTTGAGGATAGATCCATCGCTCAGAACCACGCTCATCCCGGACGCTACTTTTGTTTCAAGTTTTTCTCTGGGCAGTCTGGTGCGGATAATCCATTCTTCAGGGATCTTGAAATTGTTAACAGGATCTATCATGGAAGAATACTCTGAGGTTTTTTATTATAAATGTATTGACGTGAAAATCAGAAAGAGCCTTATTGATTCCTTGAATAACTCTTGCCCTGTTTTCCGACTCTCTCATTATACTTAATAAAATAATTAATATTAACCCTGAACCGATGTAGTTCAAATCTTCGAAATCAAAGATTAAAAAGTAGGTTCTCAGTTCCAGTTAAAATGCCCGGTTGCCGGAATCCAAATTAACTGGTTTCATTGACAACTCGGTAATTGAAAAAATACAAAATTATGGGAAAAGTACATAACTATGTAAAAAACGCAGAATTATGGAAAATAAGGGATAGAAAATAAAGTTAAAGTATGGAAAACAAGGTATGGAAAACAAGGTATGGAAAGCAAGGTATAGAAAACAAGGTATGGAAAACAAGGTATGGAAAGCAAGGTATGGAAAATAAGGTATGGAAAACAAGGTATGGAAAACAA
>DADO01000119.1:33300-40821 GCA_002509325.1 Methanosarcina sp. UBA402
GTATGGAAAACAAGGTATGGAAAACAAAGTATAGAAAACAAGTGGCATCATTCCAGGAGTGGGGTTTTGTCTTTCGGAAATGGGGTTTTATCCTGGATTCTGGAACGATTGGGGGTATCGTTCATTTTAGGGTTTTTAGGGGGTTGGTGTGTGAAAAATAGCTTTGTGGAATGATGCCTTTTTAGATGCCAGTACTTGCCTGGCATTCATCTACTACATCTTAAGTCATATATAAAGATATAGGAAACTAAAGAGCCTTTTTCATTATAAATTGACTACAGAAATATTGCCTATACATCTCTATTAATCTCTATATATTCGATCTGAATACTTTATTTCCTAACCGGGCTGAAATAAGTTTCTCTTCGGAGTATATGTCTATTCTATCTGAAATAATCAGAAGGGGATATCTATTCTATCTGAAATAATCAGAAGGGGAAAGGTAGCTCTGATCTCTAATTTTGAAAACATGGGAGACGCTAAACTTTTTTGATATTGGGGAACTATACTGTTATTTTCCAGGCTGCAGTCTTTTCTCACTGGACCCTTGCAAACATGCGGTCTAATTCCCCTTTTGTAAATGTGATCACAGTAGGCCTCCCGTGAGGACAGGAGTAAGGATTTTCAGCCTTTTTAAGCTGCTCTATTAGCTCTTCCATTTGTCTGGGACTGCAGGCCGCTCCCCCTTTGATTGCGGCTCTGCATGCAAGAGTCTTGCAGACCTCTTCTGAAATACCTGTGTCCTTTTTAACTTTTCCTGAAGCTAAAAGGTCAGAAACTATATCATGGATAATATCAGGATCTTCAAGCCACCCAAAGACCTCAGGCACGAAAGTGACAACATACGTATTGTCCCCAAACTCCGAAATCCCGAAGCCACAGTCTTCCAGATAAGGAATGTATTCTTCCATAAGCACTTTCTCTTTAGGGATAAGATCTATGGTTACAGGAGTGATAAGTTCCTGCACCCTGGACTTCTTAGTTCTCAAAACCTGCTCATAAAGAATCCTTTCGTGCGCAGCATGCTGGTCGATAAGCACAAGGTCTTCTCCCTTTTCGGCAAGGATATACAACTTAGAGACCTGTCCTATAACCCGCAGGTCTTCAAGAGGATCTGTATTTGTTCTTTGTTCAGGTTTTTGCCTCTCTTTATCACGTGTTCTCTCCTTCTCCCTCTCTCTCAAACCTGCTTTTTCATTTTCTTGAAGACCAGTTTTTCCCTTTTCCCTCTCTCCCTTCTTCTCTCTTTCCTGCTCGTTTTTATTATCCCGTTTTTTATCGCTTGAGATCTCCTGCACGCCTCTCTCGGCGGTAAAGTCCAGAAGGCGCTCGGATTTTTTTAGCCTCCTTTCGGTATCTTTTATCGGATAGGTATAGACTTCGGCTTTTTCTCTCACAACCCTGTCACTTTCAGGAATACCGGTTTTCTCAAAAACCTCGGTTTCCTTTCCAGTCTTCTTCTTTCCAGTCAGCTTTCTTCCAAAAGTTTCCGCAGTTTCAGATCCCTGCAGTCTACCTGAAGAGTCTGAAACCTCGAAGGTTCTCTGAAAAGTATTGTCCCTTTTTTCCCGGATCTCAGGGATGATATCATTTTCCGAGAGTACTTTCTCAATCGCGTATGTGACCGCATCCCCAAGCTCCTTTTCCCGGCTGAAGCGCACCTCGGCTTTGCGGGGATGTACATTAACGTCAATTTCCCCAAAATCAACAACAAGAGAGAGTACTGCCACAGGATAGCGTCCTTTTGGAATTTTAGTATAATATCCTTCGCGAATAGCTTTATTGATAGCTCTTGAGACTACTGGACGGGTGTTTACGAAAAGGAAAATCTGGTCGCTTTCTCTTCTTGAGGTTTCAGGCTTTGAGATGTATCCCCGGATTTCAAAGTCGCCAGTCCTATGTTCCAGGGGAAGCATTGAACGAGCCGTATCCGGCCCCAGAAGATTTACAATACTTTTGAAAGACTCGCTTGATCCCGCATTTCTGAGGATTGTTTTTCCTTCACTTAACAGGGTAAAGGAAATTTCCGGATTTGCCAGAGCAAGCTGCATTACCGTGTCGGTAATATGGGCAAGCTCGGTACGGTCGCTTTTGAGATATTTCTTCCTTGCCGGGGTATTGTAAAATAGATCTTTTACATACACAGATGTGCCCGCAGCCACGCCAGCGCCTGAAGTTTCAAGAACATTTCCTCCATGGATCACTATCCTGGTACCTGTAATTTCTTCAGGGCGACGGGTAAGGATCTCCACCTTTGCAACCGCCGTGATAGACGAAAGCGCTTCTCCCCTGAACCCCATGGTAGCAATAGTATTGAGGTCTTCAATATGCCTGAGCTTGCTCGTTGCATGTTTTTTATATGCAAGCAGAGCATCCTCTCTGCTCATTCCGCAGCCGTTATCCCGGACAAGAATGGAGCGTTTTCCACCTTTTTCAACTTCAATGCGGATATCTGTAGTTCCGGCATCGATTGAATTGTCTATTAGCTCCTTTACCACGGACGCAGGACGCTCTATTACCTCTCCTGCTGCTATTTTGTTTATTGTATCCTTATCAAGAATCTGGATTTTATTTCCATGAGTTTTTTCTTTTCCTTCTGTATTTTCTTTCCCTTCACTATGTTCTTCCATCATTCCTTTACTCCGTCAAGACGAGGAAAATTTCATTGGACATCTTTTAGCGGCCCTCAATCGAGCAACCTTTTTAGCTCATGTAGCTTATTAAGGGCTTCTATTGGTGTCATTTCTTCCACATTCAGTTTTCTAAGAGAGATCTCTACAGGACTGGTTCTGTTTGCCTCTCTCGAATTCCCGCCGCCGTTTCCAGGGTCAAAAAGCATCATCTGGGTATAACGTGCCGTAGCTTTGCTTTTTCTCTTTTTCCCGTTCTTGCCATCTTCAACCTCTTCAAGCACGCTTTCTCTTTCGAGTTCCTTAAGAATCTCATTTGCCCTTTCGATTACCTTTTCCGGGACGCCTGCAAGTCTTGCAACCTGGATTCCGTAACTCCTGTCTGTTGCGCCTGGCACGATTTTTCGCAGGAAGACTAGCTCATGACCTTCTTCCTTTACTGCTACATGATAGTTTTTGACTCTTTTTAATCTCTCTTCAAGGACTGTAAGCTGGTGATAATGAGTTGCAAATAGTGCCCTTATTCCTACTCTTCCCCTATCATGCAGGAATTCCACAACAGCTTTTGCAATGCTGTACCCATCATAGGTACTTGTTCCCCTGCCTATCTCATCGAGAAGTACAAGGCTTCTGGGGCTTGCATTGTTCAAAATGTTTGCAAGCTCAACCATTTCTACCATAAAAGTACTCTGTCCGCTTGCAAGGTCGTCAAAAGCCCCTATTCTTGTAAAGACCTGGTCAATAATCCCTATTGAGGCATAGGATGCAGGAACAAAAGAGCCTGCCTGAGCCATAATCGCTATAAGGGCAGTCTGACGCATATAAGTGGACTTTCCTGCCATGTTCGGGCCTGTTACAAGCAAAAACTGGTTTTCCTTGCAGTCCATTTCGGTATCATTGGGCACAAAGCCATCAGGTACGGTGTTTTCAACTACAGGATGCCTTCCGTCCCTTATAAGGATCTTGCAGTCGTCTGTAAGCTGGGGTCTGGTATAATTATTATTTTCCGCAACTTCAGCCAGGGCTGCAAGGACATCAAGCGAGCCTGTTCTTTCAGCGGTTTCCTGGAGTTCTCTTGAATGACTCGAAAGCGTCTGCACGATTTCCGTAAAGATTTCGTATTCGAGAGCCATAGCCTTGTCATTAGCTGTCAGGATAAGGCTCTCTTTTTCCTTGAGTTCAGGGGTATAAAAACGCTCGGCATTTGCCATGGTCTGTTTTCTAATATAATCATCAGGTACCTGGTCACTGTTGGTGTTGGTTACCTCTATATAATATCCAAAAACCTTATTATATCCCACTTTCAGGGACTTTATACCGCTTCTCTCTCTTTCTTTCTGCTGAAAAGCTGCAATCCATTTCTTGCTGCTGCTGGCGATGTTCCGCAGTTCATCAAGCTCTGCATTGTATCCCGGTTTTATCATGCCTCCTTCCCTAACCGAAATAGGCGGCTCGTCAACTATTGCTCTGTCTATGGTTTCAGCCAGATTTTCGAGATCAGAAAACGATGCAAGCCCTATTGCAATCTTTTTTAAAAGTTCGGATTCAGCCTCTTCAACTAGGGAATCCCGTATAGGGGGCAGGACTTCCAGGGATTTTTTCAGGGCTACAAGGTCTCTTGAATTTGAATTTCCATACACTATCCTGCCTACAAGGCGTTCTATGTCCCTGACATCTGAAAGCCAGTTCCTGAGATCATAACGGAGTAGTGGCTCTGCTGCCAGCTCTTCTACAGCATCTAGCCGAAGGTTGATTTTTTCTACGGAAAGCAGAGGTTTTAAAAGCCATTTTTTAAGGTTACGGCTTCCCATTGGTGTTTTTGTATAGTTCAGGATACGGTAAAGGGAATTTTCATCCCCTTCATCCCGCACGTTTCTTATAATTTCGAGATTCCGCAGGGTTATGGAATCAAGGATCATGAATTCGGAATCCGAGTAGGTTCTCAGGGTATTGATATGGGTAAGCTCCCGCATCTGCGTAGTCTGTGCATATTCCAGGGCAGCCCAGGCTGAATACACGGCAAAATCCAGATTCTCACAGCCCATGCCTTCAAGAGTTGCAACCCTGAAATGAGCTTTCAACCTTTCTTTGGCTTCCTCGGTTCCTGAAACCTCTGGGGCAAACTCCTGCACAATAGTCTGGGCTCTTAGCTGATCTGCAAGGGCAGAATTTCCATATAGAGACGGAGGCAGGATGCATTCTGAAGGCCGCATGCGGGCAAGCTCGCTGAGAAGCTTTTCAAAATTTTCCGAGTCCCTAAACTGCGTTGTAAGAAATTCCCCTGTAGAGATATCCAGAAAGGAGACTCCGATTTTTATGTCCTTTTCCGTGTTCTTTCCGGATTTTCCAAGCTCCCGCCCTGCAACTGCCATGAGGTAGTTATTTGAGGCATCCGAAAACATGGAAGAATCAATTGCCGTACCAGGTGTGACAACCCTGACAACTCCTCGTTTTACAACTCCCTTTGCCTGTTTTGGGTCTTCGAGCTGTTCGCAAATTGCCACTTTATACCCTTTATTTATGAGCCTCGGCAGATACGTGTCAATTGCATGGTAGGGTATTCCTGCAAGCGGCATCCTCTTTCCTGATTTGTCCTTTCCTCGGGCTGTAAGCGTAATTTCGAGTTCTTTTGCCATGGTTTTGGCATCTTCTCCGAAAGATTCGTAGAAGTCTCCCATGCGGAAGAAAATAAGGGCGTCAGGATATGCCTGCTTGACTTCGTAGTACTGGCGCATTGCAGGGGTCAAAATTTTAGTCATTTTTTCTCACTGTAAGCCTTGAATCATCCTATATAAAATTGGGAATTTATGTGGAATTCTGAATTCTCAGGATTTTTCTGAATTCTCAGGATTTCTCAGATAATGGTCAATGTCTTTCAGTATTCCTTAGATACCGGTTATCATCCTTGAATACTGGTTAGTAGATACTATAAATACTGGCTAGTAGATACTATATCTTTATTAAAATCATCCTTCTTATATATATTTAACAATTCGATATTGCAAGCCATCTCGAAGGAGGAATTGCTCTGGATCAGGAAAAACTCATTGAGGTTTGCCCTGTCTGCGGGAACGCGGATTTATATTATGAAGTTGGCGGATATGCAGGTGCAGTTTATCATTGCAAGGAATGCGGATACGTAGGAGCTTTTGTTATTGAAGCTAATGAGGAAATGATCGAAAAAATCCGGGAGAAATATAAGCGTGAAAAAATAAGTAAAGATGAATAGAATTGAGTGAAAGATATAAGTGAGTGAAAGATATAAGTGAGTTAATGGCGATCAAGATTGATAATATTACTAATATATTTTCCTAAATATAAACATTAGTTCATTAAATCTTTTAAGAAGTTAACTGCCCTCGCTGCGGTATATTTAACAATATCAGTGTTTATTTGGTCAATAAGTTGTGAAGCGGGCATTGTGATTGGAGTTAACTGAAGCTTAGTAAATCCTTACACATTTTTCTATTTACCAGTTCCTAACTGCGTGTAAATAGGGGTTAACCTCACGAAAGTCTCAGCCCTCAGCAGGCTTTGCTATGCTGTACTTTTGAAGAACACCAATGGCTTAACATACAAAAATTTCTTTTCTTGAAATGCTCCCTATACTTGGCGTAGACGTCCCACAATTATATCAGTGGTCCTCCGCGATTATTATACTGTTGAATCCAGGACAACCAGCCAGTCGAAGTCTGTGAAGCTTTGAGGAGTTAATGCGAAATAGGTTTGGTTCTTCATGCTGCCTGAGCGAGTTGGAAGCGAGGTGATTTCAGAGGCTGGAAGTCCCTTTCTTTTGTGAGTTGGAATGAACCGTGCCGGCCCAGGCACCGCAGTTAACCGCGCTTCAAGAGTGCCAACTTCGGGCTTGAAGGTTTCAGACGAATCATAGATAACGGAATCGTTTCGTGTTGAATCCAATTGTCTGGTGTGGGATGCATATTTTATAGTAACCAATGAAATAATTTATGACTTCTTCCCTTAATATAATTAAGACAGTCCTTTCATCAAATAATTGCTTATCATCATGATAATACAAGACTCATTAACTCATCAAGGGATAAGTCAGGGATAAGTCAGGGATAAGTCAGGGATAAGTCAGGGATAAGTCTAGGATTTATCAGAACTTCCACCATGGCTTTTTTGTTTTCCACAATTTCCGAAAACAGCTTGATGTTTACCTTAATGTCCTCAGGAACAGCGTTTGAACGTGAACCGCCTATTTGCGAGTGTATTTTCATTTAGCTTTTTGGTTTGTTTAACAATGAATTCAGTGCTATAATTAAAAGTAAAACTATAATCAAACCATTTGAGAAATGAAGAAATCTAATTGGATAAATTGGTAGCACCAGAAGCCATAAACAATAAATCGAGCCTGCAAGCAAGATCATAAGTAAAAGAGTATAACTGAATGAGTCAGAGAACGAAGTATTTTTATCTAGAATCTTTGGCAGAAGCCGGGGAAAGCTAATCGTAAGAAGTGTTACGAAGGCGATGAGTAATACGAACTGACGTATTGGATCAATTGAGAAAAAAGGTAATAGCTCAAGTGGATCTGAGATTTTAGCATCCCCTTTATATTAGTCAATATATTATTTATAGTATTATTCACAGAATAGTGCAAATACTTTTCTATTTCTATTAGGATCTTAATATGTTTTGATTAGGTGGTTTTTCAGGTCTTAAGATCTTAAGGTTATGTTCTTTCTTCGAAAGGCTGTTGTTTTGTAGTTGGTTAGAGTGTTGAGGCAGAAAAGCTAACGAAAAGTCTGGATGTGTCTGGACGTGAGTTCAAAAAGACATTAAATATTATAATAAGGTTTGAAAATTAAAATATGAAATTGGACTATAAACAAAAACACAATAAAGCTGAAATACTCCCATTTGACCGATA
>DADO01000126.1 GCA_002509325.1 Methanosarcina sp. UBA402
ATTAGAATTTTAGTTTAAAAGCTCACTTTTTTTCACTATCTACGGACGTATCTATTTTCTTAGGTTGGATTGCTAGAATAGCATAGAACTGATTGGAGTCAAGAATACATATGGGAGATACCTCACAAAAAACAATTGTCAAATTAGATCTAAAAAATCCAGATCTAATTTGAGATCTTCCATAAATAACACTGAACATAAAGTATATATCATATGCTGCGTTCTCTAGTGATGTTTTTACCGAAAACTCACGCTTTTGCAGGGATTCCTGAAAAGCCACGCAGCGATTTGCTGTGGCGGATTAAAATCTCCCGATCGATGTATTGGTCCGTTATAATCGGTAAAGATATAACTTCAGCCCGAAGAACTTTCCTCAGGGCATCGATCAATTAATATCAGGAGAATTATTATGGCAAAAATGCACACCAAAAGAAAAGGCAAGTCCTCTTCCACCAGGCCAATCAGAACTGAGCCGCCTGAGTGGTGCAAGATCAGCGCAGAAGAAGTCACTTCAATCGTCCTTGACCTCTGGAAACAGGGCGTCTCCACCGCCGAAATTGGGATGACTTTAAGGGACCGTTACGGGGTTCCTGATGCCAAGCTTATCACAGGCAAGAAGGTTACAACTATCCTCAAGGAAAATAATGTTGCTTCGAACCTTCCTGAAGACCTCACCAATCTGATTGTGAAGGCTCTGAGGCTCAGGAAACACCTTTCTATTAACAAAAAAGATGTTCACAACAAACGTGCTCTTAATCTGACTGAGTCCAAGATCAGAAGGCTTGTTAAGTACTACAAGCAAGAGAAGGTACTTCCAAGAGACTGGTTCTACAAGCCTGAAACTGCAGAAATGATGATTACCAGGTAAAAACCTGGAAATCTTTTTTTCTGGTTTTTTCTGGTCGGTTTTGCCTCTCTGGCAACCCTACCACTATATTGAAATTCTACGTTTACTCTTTTTATCTTCGATTGTTTTTGAAATTTCTATGAATTCACACTTTTCTACATATTCTTATCTTTTCTTTAATAGGATTGTGTGCATTTTAGAGGTTATGTGCAAATGGTACTTCAGGGCTTCCGGGAACCACACACTGCATACCTGCAACCTCTCCGATAACTACTGGCAGGCCGTACACCTCCTCGATCACCTGAGGTGTGATTACCTCAGCTCCTCCATGTGCGTGAACCTTCCCCCCTTTCAGGAAAATAAACCGGTCTGCATACCTGAGGGCCTGATTGAGGTCGTGCATGGTCATTACCGCTGCAATCCCGTGCTCCAGGACAATCTGCCTGATAATGGCAAGGATTTCAACCTGATTTCTCAGGTCAAGGCTGCTTGTAGGTTCATCAAGGAGGAGGATTTTTGGCTCCTGTACAAGCGAGCGTGCGATTGCGACCTTCTGGAGTTCGCCTCCGCTCATTTCATCGATATAAGCCATGCGGAGTTTTTCCATGGAAAGTAACCTGAAGACCGAATCGACTATTCTAAGGTCCTTTTCGGTAATGTCCCATTTGATATGGGGCCGCCTTCCGAGCAGGACGGCATCAAAAGCAGTCAACCTGCCGGTTTCCACCCTCTGGGGAACATACCCGATAATGCGTGCGATCTCCATCGTTCCCAGGTCAAAAAGGTCATTTCCATCGAGATGAACTGTTCCCCCTTTGGGACGGAGAATTCTGTTAAGGCACTTTAACAGGGTGGTCTTGCCAACCCCATTAGGCCCGAGAATTGCTACAACTTCTCCTTCCTCAATGGAAAAGGCGATTTCATGCAGGATTTTACGGCTGCGATACAGAAATTCAAGTTCTTCTACAGATAGAATCATCTTTTATATCCCCTAAGAAGTAAGTATATGAAAATTGGCGCTCCCATGAAAGCCGTAAGGATAGAGACGGGAAGCACATATGGCGACACTATAAGCCTGGCCGCGGTATCAGATGCCAGAAGGAGAATTCCTCCAAGCAGGGTCGAGCCAGGGATCAGGTATCTCTGGTCATCTCCTATGACTCTTCTTGCCATGTGTGGACAGACCAGCCCTACAAACCCGATTACTCCCAAAAACGAAACGATCACAGCAGAGACAAGAGCTGCAATAACCATGCCGACCAGCCTGACCCTTTCCACATTGATACCTAACCCTTTTGCGGTTTCATCTCCCGCGTCTATGGCATTGTAGTCCCAGCGGTTGATTATAAAGAATATAGTCGCAAACAGGACAACACACGTCATAATTTTAAGTTCCAGCCAGTTTACTCTTCCGACATCACCAAAGGTCCAGAAAACAACTGCTGCGAGCTGGGTATCATCAGCAAAGTACTGGAGGAACATCGTGCCTGCGGTAAAAAGGGAAGAAAGCGCAACCCCTGCAAGTACCATTACTTCGGGAGAAGATGCTCGGATTCGGGAAATAAGCAGAATTATCCCGGTAGCAAGAAGGCAGAAGAAAAAAGCTACTATGGTAGTCAGGTAAGGGTTGTTGATCATAATGGGATCTGCAACTGTAGACTGTATTTTTCCAGTGCCTAGAACTACCACAGATACTGCAGCTCCGAAAGCGCCGGCATTTGAAATTCCAAGCGTAAACGGAGAACCAAGTGGGTTGCGCAGGATGGACTGCATTACAACCCCTGCAACTGAAAGCCCGGCTCCTGCAACTATTGCAGCTAGAGCCTGTGGGAGCCGGATATTCCAGATTATACTCCGTACACCTACATCCCATTTAGTAACAGGTTTTTGACCCAATAGTGTTTGCATTACCTTGTACAGAGGGATTTCTACCTCTCCTACTGAGATCGAGTAGATAAACATAAAGAAGAGGAGCAGAAGCCCCCCTAAAATCCAGAAGTATTTCCTCCTCACGTAAGCGAGGTAATCTTCCGGAACTGCTCCTTTGGCAAAATGCACTTCTTTATACCCTCCATGTTACAGCAGAATCTGCTTAAAGCCAGTATCATTGTACTGCCCATTCAGGTCGGAGAACACAGGTTTGCCAAGGAAGAAGGTGTATATCTCGTCGGCTTTGGCTTCCGGATCGATATCTTCAAATCTGTCTGGATAGAGCACTTTTCCTACAAAATAAGCATTTGCAAGCACGGACTCATAATTCGTGCTGTAGAAGTTGTAGGGAATAACGCCGTAAACTTTTCCGTTCTCTATAGCTGAAAGCCCTTTAAGTGCAGGGTCATTCTTGAGCTCTCCAATTGCTCCTTCATTGCCCATCTGGATGGTACCGACATCAATAAACAGGTACTCTGGATCCCAGTCTACGAGCGCTTCTTTAGCAATATCTGCATGGTCTGCGCCCATTCCGGCTGCAACATTCTTTGCATTCACCCAGAGGAATGGCGGGTAAGCTGGTTCCGTGGAGACAATTCCATGAGCGCCTGCACTGCTCACCCCTCCGACATAGACAGTCTTTCTTTCGGAATCCGGGATATCTACAGTCCTGCTTTCAAGATCCTGCATTGTAGCTTCGATATAGGCAATTACTTCTTCTGCTCTTTCCTGTTTGCCTGCTGCCTCGCCCATTATCCGGAGTGAATCGTACATTTCGGCTTTCTGCTCCTCATTCTTTAAAGATCCATAAGAAAGCATGACAACAGGAATACCAGTTTTACTCTGAAGCGAATCGGCATCAGCAGCATTGGTTGCTGCCGGCTGGCCAGTTGTACCGGTTTTCAGGATTACCTGTGGGTCAATGGCAATTATCTTTTCAGGGTCATCCTTGCCTCTGAACTCACCAATAAGTGGATAGTCTTTAAGCTGTGGGTTTGCAAGGGCATAGGGACGACCCTCGATTTCGTTTTCCTTTTTTTCGATGCTGTCAACCCCTACGATGTTGTCCTCAGCCTGGAGGTATATAAGGTAACGCAGGCATCCAGCTCCTGAGCAAACAAACCTTTCTGCATTACCAGGTATGGCGATTTCCCTGCCAACTCCATCCGTGAGTGTGAACTCTGAAGATCCTGCTGCCTCATCGGCGCCTGAAACTCCTGAAGCCTCTGCTGGAGCCGATACTTCCGAATTCCCATCAGATGCGGATTTATCAGCACACCCAGAAGCCATTACCAGGGCAGCAATGAGTATTCCTATCAAAATAAATTTATTCGATTTTAATTTATTACTATAATTTAATTCCATATTACTTTCCTCCATGATCAGTGAGTGAAAGTATTACATAAAATTAACTAAATTTATCTATTTATTATTGAATCTCAAGAGTCTTCTGAAAATGATAAGTTATTGTGACTTTAAAGCCATATAAAATAAACTTGCAATCTTGCCTGAAAACCCGCTTGCTTTTAATTAATGAAACCGTTAGCCTACGATCGTGACTGTTTTTGTTAATTGATTCCTGTGAAAGGTTAACGCAGTGAAATATTGATCTGGTAAAACATCAGTTAAAAATTGGAAAAATTACAGGATTATTATAAAAATTAGATAAAAAGACTTATTCTCAGTTTTCTCCCTAAAAAACGAGATAAACTAGAGAAGTAAATTTGCTTTTCAAAAAAGTTATGAGTTCAATATTTGGGTTCCAGCCCCTCAATCTGGGAAAAAGTTTTTATTCAGTTTCGATCCTTTTTCCACCCGCTGCTTTTTCTTTTTCCTGGTGGATCGCCTCGATAGCTACACCGTACAACTTTTCCATTTCACGGGCTGACTCTAAGGTGAGTACGGACAAAAACTGAGGATACTCGCCGCTGCGCACGATCATTCCCTTAAAAACATGCCCTATGGCCCGCCCTATGGCCCGGGTAGTTTTTCGATTTCACCTGAAATATTATTTACTTTAAGGTATTTGCGGTCGCATGGATGGCATGTCAGAAGAAACCTGGTAGGTCTGACCGACACTGTTGGTATAACTTGCATTAACAGCTTTAAGGTTGAAAACCACAGTTTTTGTCGATGCTGTGTGCAAATACCAGCAGGATAAAAACACAAATAACAAAGTTATAGGATCCCTTTCAGCTTTTTCCTCTTCAGCCTTTTAAGTAATTTTAACTGATTATTTCCAGGCTTATATCTATCCATCTTGATTTGTGGATAAGAGAACCCATAGATATGACATCTACTCCTGTTTTTGCATATCCCCCAAGGTTTTCCTGGGAAATACCTCCGGACGCTTCCACAATAACTGAGTTCCTAAGCTCTTTTTCTTTAAGTATCTCCAGCGTTTTCAGGACGGCTTCGGGCGGCATGTTATCCAGCATTATAATATCAGCTCCGAGTTCTGCGGCGAGCACAGCATTTTCTGCAGACTCGACTTCAACTTCTATTTTCCGGGTGAAACTGGTCTTTTTCGCGGCATCGATTGCAGCTTCTATTCCCATCAGTTTGATGTGGTTGTCCTTAATCATAACCGAATCCGAAAGGTTGAACCTGTGAGGGTCTCCTCCGCCTGCAGCCACAGCCAGTTTTTCGAACTTCCTTATTCCCGGGGTGGTTTTTCTGGTACAGGCTACTCTTGTAGTCTCAGAATATCTTCTTACCGTATCCAAACAGGCTCGGGTAAGAGTTGCGATCCCGCTAAGGTGCCCCAGGAAGTTCAGGGAAAGCCTCTCTGCTCTGAGAATGGATACTGCTCCTCCCTTTAACCTGAAAATGATCTCACCTTCTTTGAGATGGTCTCCATCTTTAAAAGTGGTTTCAGCCTGAATCCCAAGATAGCAAAAAATTGATTTGGCTTCTTTAATCCCGGCAATAACGCAGGCCTCTTTTGTGATAATAATGGCTTCTGAAGGTCTATCAGGCACAATAGTGCACGAAACATCATCGTACCCAAGATCTTCTTCTATAAAGCTTTCAACTTCTTTAATAAGCATGATTTCTACCCTGCTATTTTATGTTGCTCGGATTTATAAGAGGTACGGACGTTTTGCATTTTTCTATTTCTTCCAAGACATCTCTTCCATTTTTTCTATTTCTTCCAAGACATCTCTTCCATTTGATCTGTTTTTTCCAGTTGATATACTTCTTAAGTATACACATCTACATTCTGAAAAAACAAGGGCCAAAATCATGCTTCAATGATGTTAGTAGTTCAAATTAGCAGTTCAAATAAGAAATGAGGATAAACCTTTTAAAATGTGGAAAACGGGTTAACCATTAAGTATTTTGCACAGGCATTCTCCAACTCCCAGGCTGTGACACTGGTAACCCTGATTTTCGGGTCTTTGAGCATAGCTTGAAGGGAGTTTGCGATGTATAAGGCAATGTTTTCCGAAGACGGTGGATTTTGGTCATTAAAGTAATCGAGTTCATTTAAAAAATTGTGATCCAGCCTTGTCATGATTTCGGATACGTTCTGCTTTAGTTCTCCAAAGTCTACCAGTACTCCGGCATCATTGAGGTTTTCTCCAGCCACACAAACTTCTATCTTCCAGTTGTTTCCGTGAAGAATTTCACATTTTTTGGCTACCATCTTAAGCTGATGGGCTGCTGCAAAATGGATAACAACTTTCAACTCAAACATAGTTATTCAATCTTCTTTTTGAATTTTAAAATATTGTTTCTTAATAAATAGCTATCCAAATTTGTCGATGATTTTTTTATAAAAATTGATTCTTTTTTGAGTTCCAATAAACTTCTGGAAAGTACCAAAGGCTTGAAAAAATGGAATAAACAGAGGTCTTTGAGGTTGAAAAACCCTGGAAGTATTTGAAACGAAATTGAAATAGTAAGGACATTTCTCTCATTAATAAATAATCTCAACAGAAGGTTTAAAAGAGAGAAAAGAATACAGTATCGCGGTTCTCAGGCTTTTAAAGCCGGATACTAAAATCTAATGATTAAGGTTTATTGATTATTTATAGGAGCCTGGAATTCTGAAAATAGGAGTTATTGGTTGCGGATTTATTGGTGGACAGATTTGCAGGGCTATTGATAAAGGAGTTATTAATGCCGAGTTGTACGCCCTCTGCGATTCTTCTGAGCGCAAAGTCCAGGAACTCACAGCATCTCTGAAAAGGTATACTCCTGCCTTAATGACGATTGAGGAACTGCTGAAAAATGTGGATCTCGTTGTAGAATGTGCCTCTCAGAACGCTGTCAAGTCTATAGTGCCACAAGCTCTTGAAGCAGGCTGTGATGTAATGGTGCTCAGTGTAGGTGCTCTTGCGGATGGAGAACTCCGGGAAAGGCTCTTCAGGCTTGCAAAACAGAATAACTGCAAGCTCTATTTCCCTTCAGGTGCGGTTGTTGGTATAGATGGGATAAATTCCGCGTCAGTAGTGGAAATCTCCTCAGTTACCCTTACTACCAGAAAACCTCCTCTGGGTCTTGCAGGAGCTCCACATGTTAAAGCTCTTGGAATTGAGCTTGAAAAAATCGAGAAGGAAACCGTGCTTTTTGAAGGACCTGCCTCGGAAGCAGTCAAAGCCTTCCCAGCAAATGTGAACGTTGCAGCCACAATAAGCCTTGCAGGCATAGGCTTTGAGCGGACGAAGGTGAGAGTAATCGCCGACCCTGCACTGTCCAGAAACGTACACGAGATAGCTGTAGAAGGTGAATTCGGTAAATTCTTCACTAAAGTCGAAAACCTTCCCTCCCCAGAAAACCCAAAAACCAGCTACCTTGCAGCTCTTTCTGCAATTTCTACCCTGAAAAAGATCCTAAGCCCGGTCCAGGTTGGAACCTGAAGTGACAGAAATGGCGTGAAATTAACGTACCTCATCATCTTCTACACCTTTGAGCCACAACCGTTGGGCCACAACCGTTGCGCCGGTTGATCACGCCGCTGCTAGGAGGCTTTCGATCAAACCATTTCTCAAAAGTTTACGGTTGACCACGCCGTCACGGTTACGTCGTTTTTGATCAAACTTTTTTTGAAAAAGTTTGCGGTTGACCACGCCGTCACGGTTACGTCGTTTTTGATCAAACTTTTTTTGAAAAAGTTTGCTATCATGCCCGCTACGTGACCCGAAACGAAATTTGGGTAAATCAGCCCTCTTGAACGAACAAAGTGAGCGAAAAGGGCAGCGTGCTGTTGCGATTACATTGCAACTCCCAGAAAATCTTCGATTTTCTGCGATCCCGAAGCGCAATTCGGGCCGTCCTCCCGAGACGGAACTCGGGCGAGACGGGACTTGGGTGGCACAACTCGCGGTTCACAAATATTATATAGTGCTGGAGAGTTAAGCACGTAAGTTCTCAGGAACGAATGGCACGTGTTCAAAAAAGAGCGCACTGGATAGATTTTTCATTGTTGCATTTCTTTTCACGTCTACGTGCCTGTGATATTCCCTTATATTAAAACTGATTATTTTAGGCTTGACCTTACTCTCTGATCCAGATTTTATTTTCCGGATCTCATTCCAAAAACTTAAGGTGGTCCAATGCAGCAAGCAGAGCTTATCGAAAGGATCAAAGAACTCAAAAGAAAACGAAATGCAGTTATTCTTGCTCATTACTATTCCCGTCCTGAGGTTCAGGATATTGCAGATTTTGTAGGAGACTCTCTCGGCCTTAGCCAGGAAGCAGTGCGTCAGACAGCTGATGTTATTGTTTTTTGCGGTGTCCATTTTATGGGAGAAAGCGCTGCAATTCTCTGTCCGGACAAAACCGTCCTCCTGCCAGAAATTGATGCCACCTGCCCTATGGCTGATATGGTGGATATCGAAGGACTTAGGAGAGAGAAAGAAAGGCATCCTGACGCCCCGGTTGTCTGCTATGTTAACACTTCGGCTGCTATCAAGGCTGAGTCTTATATCTGTTGTACGTCCGCCAATGCTGTAGAGGTAGTAAACTCCCTGGAAGCCGATGAAGTTATCTTTGTGCCTGATAAAAATTTGGCTGCCTATGTCGAAGCCCGGACTGACAAAAAAATCATTCCCTGGGAAGGGCACTGCCCCACACATCACCAGATCCTGAGAGAGGATGTTTTGAAAATGAAGGAAGAGCATCCTGAAGCTGAGTTTATTGCACATCCTGAGTGCCGCCCCGAGGTTTTGGAGCTTGCAGACCACATAGCAAGCACGCGAGGGATGATAATTTATGCAAAAAACTCTCCTTCAAAGGAATTCATTATAGGTACGGAATGCGGACTCCTCCACGGGCTCCATAAGGCGGCTCCTGAGAAGAAATATTACTGTATTTCCGAATTTGCCTGCTGCCCGAGCATGAAAATGGTTAATCTTGAAAAAGTCTTGATATCTCTTGAAAAACTCCAGCACAGGGTAACTGTTCCCTATGATGTGAGAATCAGGGCAAAAGAGGCACTTGACCGGATGCTCGCGGTAAAAGTTAAATAACACGGTAGAATTCGATAAATATCTGGTTTTTAAACCTTTTTATTTATCAAATCTACTTAGAGCTTATCCGAAAAGTCCTGTTGCTCTGAATG
>DADO01000132.1 GCA_002509325.1 Methanosarcina sp. UBA402
TTATATAGGCTGAATAGTTACTTTTTATTTACTCTTTGGTAATTACAAACACTATGAACTCGCCTTAAAACTTCAAACCATCATCAGTTAGTGTGATATCGTTATTTCCAATAAAAAAGGTATCATGTATGTCTACACCGTTTATGGTTTGACTGGGCGTATCGTTTATTTCCACCTTACGATCAGTTATATAAATTTTCTTGCCTTCAACATAGAAAGTCCCGCTCACTGCTACGTATCCATCTTCTGTGATTCTGGCGTTGAAAATAACATCACCAGTTTCTTTTTTTATTAACGTGAGACCGTTTCTTTTCTCGATTTCTCCTTCCACATCAAATTTTTCGTTGATTTGAGTAAACTTGTTTTTGTCGATCTTTGCTATGAGTTCGGAGTCTTTATCTCGGATCTCAGTTGTCAGAATAAGGTCGCCATCACAGTTTTCCAGAGTAAACAGGTGTGTCCTGTCTCCAGTGTTTTTATCTGCCTGATATGATACAGTATACGTCGGATCTGCGTATACGTTTGATCCCAGGATTAACATATAATCGTCGTGAGTCATGTAGTTTCGCCTGTGAATTTTTATAACATACTCATTGATATAATTATATAAAACGTTTCTTAATTAATCTTCATTGTGAAAAAATAAAGAGATTTGGTCATAAAAAAGATATTTTTTCCTTGATGCTTTATGGTAGAATTCAGGAGACTTTGGCAGACTGCCGGCAGGAAAAATATACAAAGAGCTGATCCCAAAACTCAAAATTAAGCCCCCCAAATTCAAGTTATCAATAACCAATTGAGTTTCCGATTACGAAATTATTCTGAAAATTCTTATTAATGTGAGAAATATAATTGTTTTTGGGATGAGCTCAAAATATAAAGAAAAAACGAACATGAAATTCTTCGAATAACAGGCACAAATAAATGAAAGTACTTGAAAGCACTTTCGTGCCAAAAAGAAAAAATTTCAGGCATCTTTTTCAGACACCTTATTTGAGATACCTTATCAGGTATTATTATTTATCTTATTTAATGTAGCCTTTTCGCTCAAGCCACCTTATCTGAGGCCTTGTGTATTTCCAGGTTACTTCAGCTTTAGAATCCTGAATCTCCCAGGGGGTGGCTATGACAACATCGCCTTCGCGGACCCACATTCTTTTCTTTCTAGAGCCCGGGATCCTGCCCATGCGGACAACTCCATCCATACACTGAAGCCTTACCCTTTTCGAGCCTAGTAAGGTTGATACGGTTGCCAGGACTTCATTTTTGTCCTTGCGGGGAATTCGTACCCTGGATACTTCAGGGGTATCATCTGACTTTGCTGATTTTCTGGATCCTAATCTTCTTTTTCTTATAACACTTCTGTAATTAGCCAGTTTAATTTCTCCTTGATGATCTTTGTCGATCTTGATTTTAATTTTTCTATAAGTTTAAAGTTAATAAGTTGACAATTAAATGATTTGTACTGATCATTATTCTCAATGTCATTTTTCCAATGTCATTTTGTTCTTACATTTTTCTACTGCAGGAGCAGAAATAAGTAAAGAAACAAAGAGAATAAGCCAAAAATGAAAAGAAGAGATGAATCAGGCGCCCATGCAAATTAATTGCAGAATTAACAACGCCTGATGCAGATTATCTTTAGAATCGCCTGTGGTTAGGAAGGCATTCCCTGCAGTAAACTGGTCTGCCAGGGTCGGGCTTGAAAGGTACTTCGGTCTCAATTTTACAGTCAGAACAAATTGCGGGGTACATTTCTCTGGGAGTGCCAAAATTACTCCCTCTGAAACTTCTTTCATTAAAAACCATTTTTGTTTCACCTTGGTTTTAGTTTTACTTAATAGTTTAAAAATAAGATTATATAGAACTCTTTAGTTAAAAACAAAAATTGGTTTTTAACAGCAGATGTATTATACGTATCCCTATTTTTACATATATACATAGAATATAAAATATATAACTGTTTCTATGAAAATGGAAAAAAATTCCCTTAAATTAGAAAAAATCTACAATCGAAGCTTGTAAAATAGATAAAAAACACTAAAATTCGGATTTTGGAGAATTATCGATAAAGAAAAACTGATTTTCCAAGATAGGTTATTCTCAGTATGTCGGTTACAATAGCTTTAGTGGAACAATAGCAGAGAACCAGCCTGGAACCGATGCATTTGAAGTCAGGTCTTTCGAGGGGTGTTTGAAAAAGTCAAAATCGATGAAAATGTCTTAAATGTATAAAAAAGACATCTAATTGTTTATTTATCCAAAAAATTACATCTAATGCCTTTAAAATAGCACCACCAAATGGAGATGAATATGAAATTAAGCCATTAGAACTTAATTAATATTACGTATGTTCAAAAAATTAACATATAATGTAATATTTATTGCAAATTGTATAGAATTATAAATATTAAATATGTGTTGAAAATTTAATTAGGTTTTTTCTCTTGATTATATGATTGTAATCGATTTAATTTAAATTATTGGAACTAAAAGTACATTAAATTGACTTTAAACTATTTTAAACAAATTTTCTTGTAAAATAAATATTATTGTCACATATTATTGAAAAATAAGTAATTTTATGGAAAATGGCAAAACCTCATCTGTGTTTTAAATCGTGAGAGTCTTGGAAATTATCTATATTTGAAGTTTAATAAATGTATAAGGTGCTACTTAAAATATATGTCATTAGAAATGCTTGTTTCATATAATTCGAGCTTATATATCATTCAGAAGATTTTTTACCTCATTTGCCTGTTCTTAAATATTCAAGCTAAGCTGATATTATATTTTAGAACTGGAAATTTCTTTGTAAAAACAGATTCTAACGTTAATTCCGTACTTCCTTGCTAGCTTAAATTTATTTATATTAGATTTTTACTGACAACCAGCAACAAGATGAAAAACTAATAGACATCGGAATTTTCATAAGAAGTTTCAGGCCTGTCAAAATACCTGTCAAAATAGAATTACTGATTCAGGAAATTTTTCTAATAATATCAATTTATTAAATCTATTTATTTGTTAGAAAACTTACATGCATTAAAATAATATAGTTTTTCTAAAAACTTATATATTTTAATATCACTACTCTGTTTATCGAATTTTTAAGGCTAGTAATATCAGAATAGATGCTGCATATTTGAGGGGAGAAAACTATGCAGCAAAATATGGGGGATAGAATATGACTATTGGGAATGGTCACGACTTAAAATCGCCGAGGTTTGCAGGCGATGAGGTTCTAGAAGCTTGCTATGACAATGAAAGAGTTCTCAAAAGAAGGGATAGCGGACCTGCAGTAAGGAAAGTTCAGCAGGCTTTGATATTTTTGGGTATTCCTGTACCCGAAGTTGGAGCTAACGGCATTTTTGGTGGAGAAACTGAACTGGCTGTCCGAAGCTACCAGGAGGCACGCGGACTGAAAGTTGATGGTGTAATAGGGCCAATTACAATAGGAAGTCTGGATGCAGAATTTTTCACAGGTGTGCCTGAGCTCTCTATAACGCCAGCCCCTGAACCACGTGTGTCAGAGGTCCCAACACCATTATTCCCGGAATCTCCAGTGCGATCACCAAGGGCGTCTCCAGTTGAACCTGTAAGGGCACCTGAAGCCCCATCACTGGAAGTACCTCGGGCTCCGCGAGTAGAGGCGCCTGAAGTTAAAATGCCTAGAGCTCCAGCTCCGCCTGTAGCCGAACCTCCAATCCTGGCGACGCAGGCAGTCCCAACTAAGCAAACCCCGGTAAGTGCGACCAAACCGATAGCTCCGCCTGTAACCAGAGTACCCAAGGTTGATAGCAAGGGGCGCAAATTCCATACTGCCGGAACCTTGAGTGGGAATAATTTTTCTTTTGAAGCTGAAGCTGGAAAATCGGTACGTCTTGAACTAAGTAACCTGAATGTCAATGACGCAAGCATTCGGATAATGACAAACACAAGGGAAGTCAAAGAAACTGTACTTTTACCCGACGCTCCTGTGGATTTCGAGTTCTCTGCGATAATTGAGCCCTTTATATGGAGATTTTACATTGAAACCGACAGAAAGGACTCCTTAATTGAGTGGAAGCTCTATAGCAACTGGGTGCCGGGAGAACCCAAACCCGCGAAGGAAAATGAGCTATATTAACACTAAACGGGCTTTAAATGAAGGAAAAAGCTGAATTAGCATCAAAAAGGGCAAGAAGAAATAGGAGAAAAATTGAGGAAAAATAAAAATAAAAAATCGGAATAAAACCGACATTCCGCAGATGTACACAGATGTAGAATTTACTTATCCATTTGCCTGCTATTATTCCATAAAGGCGAGACGATCATTTAAACTACTGCCATATTGTGAAAAATGGTGGCATTTTTGTGTACATCTGCGGAAAGTAGGATAAAATAACAAAACTAAAATTCATTTGGATTCGGTTAAGATACGAATTGTTCCAAACATATCACTTTCATCATAATTTTCGTCAACTACAAAATTGGATATCAATATACGATTAGAATATGAGTAGTCAATTTTG
>DADO01000131.1 GCA_002509325.1 Methanosarcina sp. UBA402
AATAAATGAAAGTACTTGAAAGCACTTTCATGCCAAATAGTATAAAGGGCAATCTTGGAATAGAAGAATTTAAACTATTGCTCGAACATGATATGATAAAATGAGAAAGAGTGTCCAAAATCCCGATTCTGAAAAAAAAGCAGTCAGGTCTGTTATCAGAGAGATCTATGACTGTCTTCTTGCTTCCTACGGCCCACAGGGCTGGTGGCCTTTAACAGAACTTCATGAGGCTGAAGCTTGCGGAAAAAACCCTACAATAACGGGCTCTGTACAGGGATACCACCCTGCCGACTATACATATCCGCGAACCAGAGACCAGCAGTTTGAGATTATCTGCGGAGCCCTGCTTACCCAGAATACGAGCTGGATACAGGTTGAAAAGGCTCTCCTGAACCTTAAACAGACAAATTCCCTTTCCTCTGAATCGATTATCTTCATTAATATTGAAACTCTGAAAGAGGCTATCAGGCCAGCAGGTTATTACAACCAGAAATCGGAGCGCTTGAAAACTCTTGCCTGCTGGTTTTCTGAACTTGAAGACCGAGTCCCTGCGCGGGAAGAACTCCTTTCATTAAAAGGCGTGGGCCCTGAAACTGCAGATTCTATCTTGCTGTATGCTTTCAAACAGCCTTCTTTTGTTGTTGATGCCTATACAAGAAGAATACTGACAAATTTGAGTCTTATTGATGAAAAGGCGAGTTATAATGAAATCAAAGCACTGTTTGAAAATAACTTGCCTCAAGACCTGGCTGTGTATCAGGAATACCATGCCCTGCTTGTAGAGCATGCTAAAAGATATCATCAGAAAAAAAGCATTCGGACTAATGATATTATATTAAAGTATATATTATAACATGTAATATATTCCCAATGAATATAATCAGGATCGAATGTTACGTTATTTGACTTAAAATATTCCTACAATTCAATTAGAGCTTACATCATTTGTATTCGGTTAAGGCATATCAATTCATATGAAAACTCAGAACCCACTAAATTTACTAGCCTGCAACTCAAAACACTCACCTTAACAATGTTTATATGTAGGAAGGATACAGTACAGATTGTTTTTTCCAAACGTTTTATATTACTCATACGATTATTTAATATAGCATGACATGTAGAGACATGGCATTCATGCATTGAAACTTATAACCTGAGAACGGTTTCACAAATTAAAAGAAGGTCCTTTTAATGAAATACTGGCAGCCTAAATACGAGACAATGGATCCCGAAGAAATGAAGAGATTACAGCTCAAACGCCTTCAGCAGAGCGTAAAGCTGGTCTATGACAACGTTCCTTTTTATAGGCAGAATTTCAAGGCAGCCGGAGTCACTCCTGAGGATATCAAAACTCTCGAGGATGTCCGAAAATTGCCTTTTACCCGGAAAACCGACCTTCGGGACAACTATCCTTTCGGGCTTTTTGCTGCCAAAAAAGAAGACATAGTACGTATCCACGCCTCTTCAGGAACCAGCGGGAAGCCAACTGTCGTCGGGTACACGGCAAAAGACATTGAAACCTGGTCGGAAATGAATGCCCGAAACCTTGTAATGATAGGGCTTTCCAGAGGCGATATCGTTCAGAACTCCATGAATTACGGGCTCTTTACAGGCGGCTTAGGTTTCCACTACGGCGTTGAAAGAATGGGCGCAATGGTTGTGCCGGCTGCAACCGGAAATACCGCCCGGCAGCTTGAGATGATGATCGATTTCGGGGTAACCGCAGTCCACTGTACTCCCTCCTATGCCTTTTACCTTGCCGAAACAGCCGAAGAACTGGACCTTGTGGACAAGCTTTCTTTAAAAGCCGCTATCTTCGGAGGGGAGCCCTGGTCGGAAAACACGCGGAAGCAGCTTCAAAAGCGTCTCAACCTTAAAGCCTACGATTGTTACGGTCTTTCCGAGATGTTCGGGCCAGGAATCGGTTTCGAGTGCCAGGAGCAGGACGGCCTGCACATCTGGAGCGACAATTTCCTTGTCGAGGTTCTTGACGAAAACGGAGAACAGGTTTCCGAAGGCGAAAAAGGCGAACTTGTCCTTACGTCCATCAACAAGGAAGGCTTCTGCAACATCAGATACCGCACAGGCGACATGACAAAGCTTCTTGAATCCGAATGCGACTGCGGCAGGACAACCACAAGGATTTCCCGCCTCATGGGCAGGGCAGATGACATGCTGATCGTAAGGGGCATCAACGTATTCCCCTCCCAGATCCAGGACGTTATCTCCCGAATCCCGCAGGTGGGAGAACACTTCCAGCTCATCCTGGACCGCAATAAACACATGCTCGATGAACTCACAATCGAAGTCGAACTCGAAAATAACGCCTTTACCGGCGACCTCAAAGACCTCAAAGCCGTCCAGGAACACGTCCAGCATGAACTCAAAGCCGTCCTGAATATCCGCACAAACGTCGAGCTCCTTGAGAAAGGCAGCATCGAAAGAACCGGAGGAAAGGCAAAGAGAATCATTGACAGGCGCCCGCAGCTCTAAATTTTTTGGTTCAAAATTTGTAACTATTCAGGTGGCCTGTGAAAGGCTACAATTATTCCTCTTTTCGAGGAAATTGCATATAAATTGAATCTTATTTTGGCGTCGGATAAGAAAAAGCG
>DADO01000068.1:0-9754 GCA_002509325.1 Methanosarcina sp. UBA402
CTTTCTGTCTTATCGTCTGTAAACTTGAAAGCCCCGATAGTAAAAATTAAAAGTAAAACCTGTCAGTAAGATTAGACAGTAAAATCTGTCAGTAAACCCTAATAAACTACAACCGGAGAAAAACTGCCAGGAAAAGATTGATTACATAAATCCGTCTTCTTCTCCCGCACTTCTCATTCATTCAGTTTATTTTTTAGTAAACCAAGGGCTACTCCGAGCTGGTTCAGGCCCAGTTTCAGAGCTATAGTAATGATCTCGTTATTCGAAATATTGCCAAACTCTCGTTTGATTGCAAATAAATCCATAATGCACTGCTGATCCAGAACAAGAGGCCCATCAAGCAGGTCTTTTGAGGACAGCAGTTCTTTTGAGGGTTGGCCTGGCTTTTGACCTTTAAATTCAACTTTCCTTGGCTCTATCTTTACCCCGCCTTCCGGTTTTGCAGCCCACCTTGTCGCTTCAGGCACTTCTGGCTTCTGCCCGTAAAGGCTTTCCATTTGCTGGAGACAGTGAGTCAGGCAAACACTCCTTATAAACTCTTCAACTTCCATGCCACTTATGCCTGCATACTTCTTTATTTCGGCAAGTTCCTCTTCCGAAAAAGGTATACAGAGCAGGTTTTCATCATACTCCTCTATCCCAACTCCTCCATATGTTCTTCATTATTCTTGATCTTCTGATTTCTTCTTTTAGGCTGAGTTTTACTTTAGCTTTTCTTCAACTTAATTTTTTACCATATCCTTTAGTTCTTCCTTTTAGTTTGTTGATCTCAACGCTTGTCTACTAATCAATTTATCTGTCAGGAATAAGAGATCAAAAATGAGAAATCAAAGAATCAAGAGTAAGAAATTAATAAGGCTCTTGCAGGTGCGCCGTCGCAGTCTTCAATTTTCAGGGGAAGGCATAAGAAGAAATAGGTTCCGGCTTCTACCGAGTCCAGATTAAGGCATTCTACTATATTTACGGTACCTGAAAGAAGGATATGATGAGCAGGTAGTTTTTCGGAAAAAAGGCCATCTACGGAAAAACCATCAATCCCGATCGTCTTAAATCCATTTTTGACAATCCAGGCTGCTCCGCTTTCGTCAAGGTACGCGGAGCCAGATTCTTCCTTCCCAGGTTCCATGTCCTGAGAATCTGACTCTGCGCCTGAGGGACTGACCTCACATGCACTTCCATGTTTTCGGGAAAAAGCGTTTGTCTTCAGAAGGAGAATCGGAATATTTTCAGGAGCCCCTATGTTCTGGAAGGACTTTTCAAGGATGCTAGCAGTCAGTTCACCTGACAGTGATGAAAAATCGAGAATAAGGGCCGAGCCCATGAGATTTTTGAGTTCCAGTTTGTCAACAGTCAGACCATTTTCCAGGATGTGAGAAGGGGCATCGACATGGGTGCCAGTGTGGCTTCCAAAACATAACTTTGATACATTACATCCGTCTTTTTCAAGAGTGCAGACCTTCTCAATTGCAGGTATTGGGTCCCCTGGGAAAGTCCGTGTAAAAGGAGAAATCGGGATTGTAATATCTATGATATTTCCACAAACCAGAATTTTTTTCAAATCAATCGGGATTTCTTCCACGCTAACAGGAATTTCCCCTACAATAACCGGAATATTTTCCATATTAACACCTTATTCCATGTAGATAATTGACTTGTTAGTGCACTCATCTATGCACTTCATACAGAGAATACATTTTTTGGAGTCAATTTTTGCAAGCTCGTTTTCCTCATAAATCGCGTCCACTGGACAGACACCTTTGCATTTCCCACATCTTTTGCAGCCGAAAACCACAACGTATCCGGTTTTTTCTGACATCACGAACCTTTGGCACCTTATTATATATCAATTTCTAGAAAAAGCCAATCATCTTAAAGTTATTTCCATATTGAAAGCCTTAAACCCAAAAAACAAACCTTATATATAAAAAAGAATATGCTGGTTCAGTTATGGAAAAGCTCATTGAAGACGAAATGTTTACTGAAGACGAAACGTTTACTGAAGACGAAACCGGATCTTTTTACAGTCATCTTTCTGAAGGGTGCAGGCTCTGTCAGGAAGGCGCCAAAATGGTACTCTTCGTAACAGGTCTCTGCCCTAAGAGCTGTTTTTACTGTCCGCTTTCCGATGGAAGGCGTGGAAAAGACCTTGTTTTTGCGAATGAGAGATCTGTAAAAAACGATGATGATTTACTGAAAGAAGCTGAGCTTATGAATGCTCTCGGGACAGGAATTACAGGCGGAGAGCCTCTGCTGAAAATCGAAAGAGTCCTGCACTACATCCGAATGCTCAAGGCCTCTTTTGGAAAAGAGCATCATATCCATCTTTATACTTCCCTGGCTCCTGACAGGCAGATCCTTGAAAAGCTCGCAGATGCAGATCTTGATGAAATCCGTTTACATCCGCCGCAGGAATGCTGGAAAGATCTTAAAAACAGTCCATATGCAGGTACCCTGAAAAATGCAAAGGAGCTCGGAATCGAAGCCGGAATCGAGATTCCTGCCCTTGAAGGAGCAGAGAAAGTTGCAGCTTTTGCAGAAGAAATGGATGTTTTCCTTAACCTGAATGAACTGGAATTTTCCGACAATAACTCCAGAGCTCTCCTGAAAAACGGCTTTTGCCTTGAATCGGATATGTCCAATGCGGCTGCCGGGTCCTGTAAATTTGCCAATATTGCCTTCCAGGCATGTAGAAAAGTCCACTTTTGTTCCTCAACCTATAAGGATGCAGTCCAGCTGCGCAAAAGGTTTCAGAGGATCGCAAAGAATACCTCAAGAGGATTTGATGAGATCACAGAAGACGGCACTCTGGTATACGGAATAATTGAAGGGGGAAATCAGGAACTTGCAAAAGAAACCCTCCAGAGTATGGAAATCCCGGCAGAACTTTTTGAAATAAAAGCCGGAAAAATTGAAATTGCCTGGTGGGTACTTGAGGAGTTGAGAGAAGGCATTAAAGAAAAACTGGAACCTTCTGGATCCAGACTTGTCATTATTGAAAGGTACCCATTCGAAGACGGACTGGTTGTCGAGTTAATCCCTCTTTAAGAGTTTCTGAGCAAATGTTACCCGTAGAGAAGAGGATTCACGACAACATAATGAATATTTACTCTTTAAGGTAGCATCTGGGCAAATGTTACTCGTAAGAGATTTGAAAAAAATATTAAATAGATTGGAAACAACTTTTTTTTAAATTTAATTCTAGCTCTAAAAAATTATAAGTGTCCTCTTATGCCCTACCCGGTCGCAAATGTGTTATTCTTCGTTCTCTGTATAAATGCGGTAGCAGTCTACGCTACTGTCAGATCGTTTTTTCGAGGGGAAACTCTCTCTTAAGGGTTCAACGCATTTACTGCTGCTATTCGTAGGCGGTATATGTGCCTTATTCCCGGATACAGTGATTGTTCACAGCCTCCTAGTAAACGGTTCTATGGAGCACTGCTGGGCTGGCCCGATTCCAACCCATTCACTTCTATTCAGTCTTTCTGCAGTCCTGTTTGGGATAGCTGTAGGATATGCTAAATACAGGGAGCCTGGGAGGGCAATTTATTTTGCTTTTTTGCAGAGTCTGCTTTCCTTTCGCATTTATATCTGGATGATATCAGTGAAGGCGGCTGCGAGTACCTTTATTCGTTATACGAGAAAAAATCAGTGTATTTTCAATGATGGATGTAAGTTTCCAGGAAACAGGAATCTCTCATTACCCAATAGCTTCCTCTCATTACCTAATAGCTTCTTTTTATCGGTCTTTTTATTTTCTCCGTAATAATGATGGCACTCTTTGCCCTGAGTAAATATGGTTTTGATTTCAAATAAAGAACAGAAAAATAAAACATTGAAACTTAAAAACATGAATTAAGTAACGCAGAGGTTAAAATCAGGTTTAAGCAAGAAGCAAGCTATTTGGAGAAATTTATACCCCCATATCCTGTGCAATTTTTACTCCCCAGAAATATTAATGTGGTGATGATCACAATTTCACTCCAGGTCACTTGTAAAGAAAACTATTTATTGTTTTACCAGTGTGAATAATTACCTTAAATCTTTCATAACTACCCCGTTTTCAAACAGTATCATAATTTTCTAACATTATTAAGCATTTAAATAGGCAGATTTTAATCTACGGAAGATATCGATTATTTACTGCCACTGTATTATTCGGAAAGTCTCGTGTAAATATAAAACTTATACTTTGTATAATAATTCAAAAAAGCAATCCTAAAATATATAAACGATAAGGATATAGGGTATTCGATTCTTAGCGCCTCAATTTAGAGGTCACATATTTTTATAATGTAGAGAAAAGTAGTAATATAATACTGAATCAATATAACTTAATTATTATTAACTGAGGTGTCCGAAACTGCAAACTGCGGAAGAAAGGGTAAGAGCGAGATTGATAAAGTATCTCGGCAGGGATGAAAACGGGATACGCAAGGTTGTGCTCAATCTCTTCCTGACCGGAGACAAGTTCACCACCGGTGAAGTTTACGATTACCTGGATAAAGGAAATTTTGAGGTAAGCTACCGGGGAGTGTCGGCTATGGTCGGGCTTATGAATACAAGGCTCGGGATTCTGAGCATAAATGTCACTGGAGATCACAACGTTTACTCCCTGAAAGAAAACTATAAAAGCATTGTTGGCTCCGTGCTTGAAAACTACTGAGCCACCTTATTGCTATCTGTTTTTTGGTGAGAAATTTAAATTGCTGATCTGTTCTTCTGAGGAATTGAAGAAATATGAAGTGATCAATAAAAGCTGTTTAGAGAAATATGAAAATTTACGAGGAGCATATCCGTGTTAATATACAAATGGAGTTGACAAGCCTACTGGAATCAAAAATTTCTTTGAAAAATATTAGCCTTGACATTAAGCCTGGGGAGTCCAGGTAAAAGCAGTTAATAGCATTAGTTTTCCAGAAATTTTCGCTGCTGTTTTATTCGCCACGAATCTGGTATTGTCGGTGTATTCAAGAACTAAATTAAATTGAAATTTATATAAATCTTAAAATTATTACTTTTTTTTCATGTCGCGTTTGAAAACTATTTATATAATAAGCATACTTTTATATATTTTATCAGCTATGCATCCAAATAATCATACTTCATATATTAATTAGGTAGCATATATCGGAACTTATGCGATTTACCTAAAAAATCAACACCATTAAACCTTTATCGAAACAGAATACTAAATAAATCATAATCTGGAACTTAACATTAATGAACGGAGAGTTTATAAATCAATATGTTAATCTTTTAATTTAAAGAAGAGATTATTTACTGTTGATTTCTACTAATTCCGACCTCGCGATTAACAAAATTCGTTAACTTTACTAAGCAGTAACAGGTAACCCTACCTTTCAGTAACAGGCAATCCTACCTTTCAGTAACAGGCAATCCTACCTTTCAGTAACAGGTAACCCTGCCTTTATTACTATAAACGATATAGGAAAATTTTTCAGATAAATAGAACTTTTGACCAAAAGAAATATTAATATTTTGAACAAGGGAAGAGGTTAGGTTTCACCAAGAGAAAATCTTAATGGATATTTCTCAAATTTGAGTATTCTCAGGAGGAAAACTCATAAAATACTTAAAAATCGTACCCCGGGATAGGGGGATTTTCCGGGCGGGCTTTCGTTTTTTGAAAAACCGCATCTTCAGTATTTTTTATTCTGAGTACGAGCGGAGGCTTGGAATAAAGATTCAGAATTCAGAAATTCCGCATCATATAGCTGTGATTATGGATGGAAACCGCAGGTATGCGGGGCAATTAGGAAAGACCCGAAGTTTCGGGCATTCCATGGGAGCAGAAGTTACTGAAAAGGTAATTGAGTGGTGTTATGAGATAGGAGTAAAACAGCTTACTCTCTACGCATTTTCTACAGAAAACTTTCGGCGTTCCGAAGAGGAAGTTGACGGTCTCTTCAACCTCATCAACGAAAAGTTCCTGAAAATTTACTCCGACCCAAGGACACATGAAAAAGAGACGCAGGTCCGCGTCATAGGAGACAGGTCAAAATTACCTGCTTTTCTGAATGAGTCAATCGAGAAAATAGAAAAAGCTACTGAAAATTACAGGAAATTCTACCTGAACGTTGCCATTGCCTATGGAGGCAGGCAGGATATCATTCAAGCAGTCTGTGACATTGCAGATTGTATTTCCAGCGGGAAACTCTCCCTTGAGGAAGTAGATGAAAACCTTATCTCAAGACATCTCTATCCTGCTCCAGGAGTTTCTGTTCCAAATGTTGATCTTGTCATTCGTACCGGGGGCGATGAAAGGATTTCAAATTTCCTTCCCTGGCAGGCTAATGGAAGCGAGTGTGCAACTTACTTCTGTGCCCCTTTCTGGCCAGAATTCCGAAAAATCGATCTTCTTCGCTCTATCAGAGTATATCAGGCCAGAAAGTCCGAGAAAAAACAGGAGCATTCATACAGAGTTTCAAAAGTTGTAAATTTCCTGGAAATAAGAAATCATGGAGAAAAACGCGAAGAAGTCGGACAGCTTTAATTGAAGAGTGTGTTTCAAAAGCAAAGGACATCCTAAAACAAGGAACATTCTGAAAGAAATCTCAATATAAAAAAACTACATAAACTCCCAAACGAAACCCCCAAACATATCTAAGAAGTTCATTATCTATATCGTTTTTAAAAGATCTAGTCTAATTTTTAAATACATTAAAAATATTCGTCCAGAATACCGATATATTGATATTTAGAAGACGAATATTTAAAAGGGGAAAAATTGGCTGTACCTAATTTTTCAGTTGGTAGGCTTAACAAGAAACTTGAAAAAGGTCATAGTTATATGGGGACAAACTAAACTGCTCTAGAGTTAGCCATTCGTTTAGTATGAAATCTTTGAAATAGGTTTAGGTCAGGGGGTTAGAATGGACACTGTTAACGAGTTAAATTTACGCCCAGATATTGCTTATTTTCAGTGGGGCGGGAAATCAGAAAATCCCACACCTGTGAACTTGGTGCAAGACAATTTTCAGCATCGTTTAAAATTACTGGAAATTGATGACGAGAGAGACAGAAGAATTGCGAATGCATATCCTTCAGGCGTGCAGGCAATGACAGCTGCCAGGGGTCTTGTCAGGAGAAGAATCGGGAAAGTTAAAGTCCTTGAAGCCAGACAGCTTGTCCGACAAGAAACTGAAAACCTGATGAAAAGCCGGAGGGATTTTACTGGGGAAGGAATACAAAAAACCTAACCGCCTGATAAATGAAAAAAGCCCATATCTCTTCCAACACGCCTATAATCCTGTGGACTGGTATCCCTGGGGAGAGGAAGCTTTTGAAAAAGCCAGGAAAGAGAATAAACCTATTTTCCTCTCAATTGGTTACTCTACCTGCCACTGGTGCCATGTAATGGCACATGAGTCTTTTGAGGACGAAGAGGTAGCAAGGCTCATGAACAGGGTTTTTGTTTGCATAAAAGTAGACCGTGAAGAACGGCCAGACATTGACAATATTTACATGACAGTCTGTCAGATTATCCTTGGAAGGGGAGGCTGGCCGCTTACAATTATCATGACTCCTAATATGAAGCCTTTTTTTGCAGGGACCTATATTCCCAAAAAATCTCGTTTTAGCCAGACAGGGATGCTCGAACTCGTGCCCAGAATAAAGGAGATCTGGAACAGACAGCATGAAGAAGTGCTTGAGTCGGCTGAAAAAATTACATCTACTATCCAGGATATGATCTCAGAGTCTGCAGGAGAAGGAATAGAGGAATCAATACTTAAAGAGGCTTATGAAGATCTGCTCAATTCTTTTGACAACGAATATGGAGGTTTTGAAAGAGCTCCCAAATTTCCTACTCCGCACAAAATTTCCTTTTTGCTCCGCTACTGGAGACGAAGCATGAATCCTGAAGCTCTCTATATGGCCGAACACACCCTGGAAAATATGTACAGAGGAGGGATTCATGATCACCTGGGTTCGGGTTTTCATCGTTACTCTACAGACAATATGTGGATTGTTCCCCATTTTGAAAAAATGCTATACGATCAGGCTCTTATTGCAACTGCATACACCGAAGCCTACCAGGTTACTGGAAAAAGACTTTATAAAGAAGCAGCAGAGGGAATTTTTGATTATATATTAAGAGATCTGACATCTCCAGAAGGTGGGTTTTACTGTGGGGAAGATGCAGATGTTGAAAGAGAAGAAGGAAAGTACTATCTCTGGACTTTAGAAGAGGTCAGGAGTAATCTTAGCCCTGAGGAGTCCGAATTGATAAAAAAAGTGTACAATCTCAACGAAGGAGGTAACTTCCAGGAAGAATTAAGAAGCAAAAAGATCGGAACTAACCTTTTTTATATGCTCCGATCTCTGGATGCCCTTGCTGCTGAATTGAGGATTCCCACTGACGAAGTTGAAAGCCAGGTAAAAGTGGCTAAAGAAAAACTCCTGGCAGCCCGGAATAAACGTAAAAGACCTGCAAAAGATGACAAGGTCTTGACCGATTGGAATGGACTCATGATTGCAGCTCTTGCAAAAGGTTTTCAGACTTTTGGAGAGGAGAAATATCTGAAAGCTGCCGAAAGAGCTGCGGATTTAATTCTCAAAAGGCTTTACAGTCCAGACAAGCGATTACTCCATCGTTATAGAGAAGGAGCAGCTGGCATTTCCGGAACTGTCGATGATTATGCTTTCCTGATCCAGGGACTCCTCGAGCTTTACGAGGCAGGATTCGAACTGCGCTATCTTAAAGCAGCCCTTTGCCTCAACCAAGAACTTCTTGAACATTTCTGGGACCCTGTTCAAGGAGGGTTCTTCTTTACTGCTGACGACAGCGAATCGCTCATTTTCAGGAAAAAAGAGTTTACGGATGCAGCTATCCCATCGGGAAATTCTATTGAGATGTTGAATCTTCTTAGACTTTTTAGAATGACAGCAAATCCCAAACTGGAGGAAAGAGCTCAAGAGTTGGAACGCGCTTTTTCAAAAAACATCAGGAAAATCCCATCAGGGTATACCCAGTTTTTATCAGCCCTTGACTTCGGTCTGGGCCCAGCATATCAAGTTGTAATTTCCGGAAAAATTGAATCTCCAGATACGAGACACATGCTTGAAGAACTCTGGAATTATTTCATTCCAAATAAAGTACTTATATTCAGACCTGAAGGAGAGGACCCTGAAATTACAAATCTGGCGGCATATACAAAAGATCAGGTCCCTATAGAGGGAAAAACTACAGCTTATGTCTGCCAGAACTACGAATGCCAGCTTCCTACTACTGAGGTCAATGAAATGCTAAAAATGTTAAACGTATAACTGAAAAATAAAATTCAGGTAATAGTCAGGAAATCAATAAGAAATGTAATGGAGATGAGGAAGGTGAAAGAATACACACTTGAAGAACTTGCAGAATACAACGGTCAAAATGGGAAGACATACATTGCCTATCAGGGACAGGTCTATGATGTCTCAGATAGTTATCTATGGGATGGAGGTACCCACCAGGGACTTCATGACGCAGGGAAAGACCTTACCGAAGAAATGGACGAGGCACCTCATGGACCTGAGATATTTAAGGACTATCCTGTTATCGGGACTATGAAAAAATAAAGTGATTTTGCTGTCATAAATACATCAGGATAGGAAATATGTTGTTGTGGTCACTTGCTAACACGCTGCAAGACTGGCATGTTACGGGAACTTTAGTCCGAGGTATTTAGGTTTTCTGACCTGACCTTCTTTATTCAGGAAGTAAAACATAAGGTTAGCGTAAAGCCGAATA
>DADO01000068.1:9973-15532 GCA_002509325.1 Methanosarcina sp. UBA402
CGAATATAAGGTTAGCGTAAAGTCGAATATAAGGTTAGCGTAAAGTCGAATATAAGGTCTAACTTAAGTTCAGGCAGTTGATTACGACAAAAACAAAAAATTCAAAATTAGTCTTTAAAAACGAAGTTTCTCACTATTTGGCATGAAAGTGCTTTCAAGTACTTTCATTTCTTTGTGCCTGTTATTCGAAGAATTTCATGTTCGTTTTATCAAATTCTAGGAAGCTAGCAAAAGAGAACGGCTAGATGAAATAATAAGTTAAATAAAATAGGATAGAATGCCAGGCTTAAGAAGCAAAAAGCAACAAACAATCCTTTACATAATCAGTAATTATTGTCAGACAGTTTTCCAGGGCTGCATTAAGTATAATTGATATAAAATTCATTCTTTTCTCCATGTTAATAGGACTCACCGGTACGCCGGGTACTGGAAAAACCTCAGTAAGTAAGTTTCTTGAAAGAAAAAGGCACTGGAAAGTAATCCACCTTAACGACCTTATCAAAGAGGAGCACCTTTACACCGAGATTGATAAGGAGAGGGATGCGGTTATTGCAGATATGCAACTTGTCAGGCAGCGCCTTGAAGAGATAATTAGTGGAAGGGAAAACGAGGTAATAATTCTTGAGAGCCATCTTGCCCATTACATTGCAGATACTGTGATCATACTCAGGGCATATCCGCCTGTACTAAAAATGAGGCTTGAAGCACGCGGCTATTCGGAAGAGAAAATAAGAGAAAATATTGAGGCTGAAGCTCTCGATGTAATCCTAGTTGAAGCCTTTGAATGGTGTGAGAAGGTTTTTGAAATAAACACTACAGAAAAGAGCATTGAAGAAACAGGACAGGATATAGAAAAAATCATTGATCATTTTTTAAGCGGCAATGAAGAAGAATTGTCAGACTATGAACCCGGATCTATTGACTGGATCGATCTAGTTCCCTAATTTTTGATCGATCTAGTTCCTAATTTTTATAAATTAAAAATAGGAAGAAAAGTATTAAGGGGATTGGGGATCAAATCCCCGGAAGACTAATGCTTCCTGTTCCCTTTAAATTCTCAATTTCAGCAGGTAGAGCACTTCGAAGCTTTAGAACACTTCGAAGTTTTAGAACACTTCGAAGCTTTAGAACACTTCGAAATCTTAGAGCAACTCGAGACTTTAGAGCAACTCGAGACTTTAGAGCAACTACCTGAAGAATACTTCTTTGAGCAGTCAGTGCATTTGAAGTTCAGTGTAACTTTTGCAGTGTCATACTGTTTATTCCTGTTTACTGCCTTGTATGTGAAGCTGTCAGACTTGCTAGAACAGGATACTGGCTTTACGTAACAGAAAGTGCCATCACTCTTCATCTGTACCTGACCACCTTTTGCGGTCTTGATATACCCGGTAGTCACGACTTTGAGGCCACATCCTTTGTCATTTTTAAGTACGTTAAAGCAATTAGATTTTTTACAATCAACGGTAAATTTATCATCTCTTGCATCTGTTTTACACTTAGGGCACGCTGCTGCTCCTGTCATTGACATGACAAAAAAGACTAACGTGAAAACACATATTGTCTTAAATACAATTTTTCGCATTATATTCCTCCATAGTATACACTCAATCATAAAATTTTCAAAGCTAGTGGTCTTTAAAACCGATTCTTACCAACAATGAAAATATACTCTTCCGGATTAAAACCCCCGAATTATCAGGGAGATATATTTTCATATGATTGAGCGATCTTTCTGCATTATTCTTCAACAAATAGTTTAAAATTAAACCATCTGTTTTGAGATATTATACACCTTTCAATTCTCCAAAATATAGGTAATTATCAATGTGTATACTTATAATATAAATTGCAGCAATTAGCCCGGCATGTTAAAGCCAGATTAAACATTGAAGCATATTATCACAAAACACAAAGAAAATAACCCATATCAGTTTGAAAAAATTAACAGTGTATTGAATAGAAATAGTAGCTTCTTTTATAAAAATTTTTCCCATTGAAATATATCATACTGTCTAATACTAACGTTTCTTTGAAAAACTTAATGATTAACAGCTAAAAGTCAAAGAAGAAGGAAGATGTTGAACTAAGAATTATTCATTATAAAGAAAAATTACTATCGCTGGCAGAAACATTCCTGAGGCGAGTTACCCCGTCTATTTCCTTAATTACTTCCACAACCGGTTTTGGAACAAGGTGTTCCCATTTTTCCCCTGCAATCATCCGTCTTCGGATCTCCGTGCCTGAGTATCTCTCCCGGACATAAAGAGGGGATTCTTTTACGCGAAACCCAGCTTCCCGGAAGAGCTGAATAACAAGTGGATTGTTTGAGTATACTACTTCAAAACTGGGTGTCCGGGACGCGACATGATGGACCCAGATCGAATTGTACCTGACATCTTCAATGGGAAGAACATAGTGACGGATAGGGAGATTTTCAAGCGCGTTATACAGCATCAGCACTCTTTCCCCTGCAGTAAATGGGTCAGTGATTTCATGGCTTTTCTGGGCGCTTCCTATGCCTATGACCAGCTCGTCAACTTCTTCCGCAATCTGCTTAATTATGGCATGGTGCCCGAAATGATACGGTTGAAAACGTCCAATATAAAAAGCTCGCATCATCCCGGATTCCAACCTCCAGCCAACCTTGATTATTTTCTCGATATATTTGGATTTCAGACAATTTCGTTACGGATCCCTGTTTCAAAGCTAAACTCTTTACAGACTTCCGCAAAATGTCCAGCATTGTTTTTGCGCTTCATATCAATAAGCTTTCCGACAAGATCAAGGCCTGGCTTGGGATCTTCCATAATTTCCATCTCATCATGGACCATATCGAAGTATTCCTCTCCGACCTCTGTCCTTATAAAGACTGAGTTCCATCCATCCGGAGCACCGACCGAGCCGACCGAAATGTCGGCAAAGACAGAAGTGTAATCACAACAGTGATGGCAGGGGTTCCGGGCGTATTTGGCTACATCCTTAATAGGCACGGAGTGAACCTCGCCGTCATTGGCGTAGACCCAGAATTTACCTTTGGTAAATTCCATCTTCCTGATATCCTCGACCTTTACTTTCATAATCTCTGGGATTATCTTCTCAAGCATTACATCCCGATGGAAACTTTCCATACAGAGTAATCCGATAATAAGCACTATTTTTTCGCTTACGTTGTCCCGAATTAACTTTGCAGAATGAGCCTGGCAGGGCACTCCGACAACTGCAATCCGGTCATATTTTTCGAAGGCTTCCCTGAGAGCAGCAACAACAGGGTCAGAAGTATACTTAGTTCCTCTTGTTCTCTCGACGTCTTCGGCACTTGTTAATAGAACTACTTCAGGTTCCCATTTCTCGTTTCGAGTAATTCCGACGGCACAATCTATTTTGTCCTGTTTGAAAAGTGATTTAAGAATCCCGCTGGTAACTCCTCCGTCCTGGCTGCCAACATTGTCCCTGGACTTTGCGGCAAAAAACTTGCGCACGTTTGCAAGTTCATTCTCGATGAAGCCGTCTACTACTGGACAGATTCTGCTGCAGGTTAAACACCCTTCACAAACTAGATACCCAGCTCCTTTCTCATACAACTTCAGATTGTTCGGATCACGAATTTCTGCAGCTTTCTTTACAGCTACAGCTCCTATGGGACATACGGCTTCGCATGCCCCGCAAGCTGCGCATACGTCATGATCAATGACTTCTGAAATCTTTGGTGGCAATTAGTTACCTCCAATGCCTTAATTTGCTTGCCTAACAGGTAAGACGTTTTTTAAAAAATATAATAAGGAAAAATAAAATATATGCACGATGTAACAAAATTACATCTTTGCAATAATCTCTTTACCTATAAGCTTTATTGCTTTTTCCTTGTTAGGACCGATTGGAGAGCCGGCAACAATCTGGGTAACTCCGATTGCTTCGAGGTCTCTGATTCTCTTCATGCAGTCCTCAGGAGTTCCGCAGATAGCAAAAGCCTCGATCATCTCAGGAGTAACAAGTCCACCCATGAGAGCTCCGAAGTCTCCCTTGGCAATGGCTGCACCGATCTGGCTCTTAGCTTCGACTGGAATTCCATGGCGCTCGAGAACAAGGTCAGGGGAACCTGCGACAATGAAAGCAACCACTACTTTTGCGGCATTGACTGCCTTTACAGGGTCTTTGTCAATTGAGAAGCAAGCGTATGCTGTAACATCGACTTCGCTTGGGTCACGGCCGGCTTTTGCGGCTCCTTTCTTAATCTGCTCGACAGCAACTTTGAAATCCTTCGGGTGGGAAGCATTGATAAGGACACCGTCTGCAACCTCACCAGCGAGTTCGAGCATCTTGGGACCCTGTGCACCCATGTAGATAGGGATGTTTCCAGCTTTGAAAGCAAGCTTGGCACCTGCGAACTTAACCATTTCTCCGTCCATGGAGACTTTCTCGCCTGAGATGAAACCTCTGATTGCCTGGATTGCTTCTCTGGTGGTTGCAAGAGGCTTCTCCCATGCAATGCCCATGGCATCGAAAGTTGCCTTGTCTCCAGGCCCGAGACCAAGAACTGCCCTGCCACCTGAAATCTCAGCAATTGAGGCAATGCTGGAGGCAGTGACTGCGGGATTTCTTGTATAGGAGTTTGTAACACCGGAGCCGATCTTGATACTGTTTGTATTCAGAGCGAGAACGGTAAGAGTGGAGTAAACATCACGGTTGTTGTAGTGATCAGTGATCCAGACGTAGTCGAATCCCTGCTGTTCTGAGAGCTTTGCGTAGTATGCGATCTTTAAAGCTGGATCGCTCGGCACAAATTCAATTCCGAACTTCATCTAAAATTACTCCTGATTACTGTCTATTAGCTAAATGGGTCCGTTTTTGTCCCCAAACTATTTCTTTTGAATAATAATTAATATCCATTGTAATAGATATTAATTATAAACATAACTGAATTCACATAACAGTATTTAAGAGCCTATATATAATTAACTGTATTAAACTAGTAATATATAAATTTATTAATATAAGACTGTCTCATTTTTCCCTATAATGAGTTCTTTTTCAAGCCTATGCCACTCAACTGCATCATTCAAAAAAGATAAACAATACTTAAAAACCTTTTGTAGAAACTGGCATTCGCAGTCGTAATTTTAAACTATCAAGTTTGGAATACCAGAAAAAAGAAGCCCCCTTGAAGAAAATGATCTTTTTGTAAGCAGGCAAAAGGTTTATATTGAGAAATTGCAAGTGATAAGGTTTCTGCTGATTTATAACCTTGTTTGATCTACAACCTTCGTTGATTTATAACTTTATAGTTATTTCAAGGGGTAAAAAGTAATAAAGAGAGTAAACATAAAAGGGCAGTGCAAGCGGACCTGTCAAGTAATTCAGTAACATAAAAAGTTTACGGTGCTGATTCATTATGTGTTTTTTACTGATTTTTACTATTAGGTTAAAGGTATGCTTTTCCAGTTTAGGAAAAGGCATAAGTTGTGATGACTTCATTTCTTGAGCTGGTCCCCCAGAATTAACCGGAACGATAAAACCGGAACGATAAAAATCCACTTTTGAAGCTGTCTCATAACTACTTTT
>DADO01000009.1 GCA_002509325.1 Methanosarcina sp. UBA402
CTGGCGACTGACTATGTTGTCTCATTGTTCATATGTTAATTCTCGGTTTCCTCGTTTTCGGTGGAATCAATATCAACAGACATGTTTTGATAGGCTGAATAATTACAATATACGAACAATCCCTGAATAAATATACGAAACAAATCCTGAGTAAAATATTCTGAATAAAAATGAAAATATAGCAGAAATCTATTTCAGGGAATCCCAGAGCTCCACATAAGCTTTAAAAAGCACAAACCCCCTATGAATAACACATAACATTTGAAATTCGGTGATCAATTGAAAGTGAAGTCAAGAGTCCAGTTGAGGAAGAATGCCAAGAACAAAATGTTGAAAGAGCTTATATCCATTTTCGGTGAAGAGATGTCAGGGCTGGAAGACAAAACCCTGGAAAAAATTGCCCTTGAGGAATATTCCCTTATCCTTGTGGATGGTAAGCCTTTGCTTTTTGAAATTGAAGAACATCTTTTTCCCACCGTGCGCGGAGCTCTTGAGATGGAACTTCAAAAGCGTGTTGTAACCGTGGACAAAGGAGCTATTCGTTTCGTTTCAAACGGCGCGGATATAATGGCTCCGGGAATCGTGGCTGCTGATCCCGAAATAAAAGAAGGAGACCTTGTAATCATAGTAGAGGAGACTCATCGAAAACCTCTTGCAATCGGGAAAGCTCTTATGGTAGGGCCTGAAATGGTAGAAGCTACTTCAGGTAAAGCCATAAAATCAATAACCCATGTAGGAGATAAACTCTGGAATATGGAATTATGAAAGGTCCCATAAAATAATATATATTTTTTATTAAACGAAACCTGTGGGCAGGAGACGAAACCCTCCTGAAGCAAAAAGAAAATCAGGATCAGCTTTATAATAGCAAAATTAATTAATATAGATTTCAATATAGGAAAATGCGATTCGAATTTTAAAAAATACGAAAGGTGTGCGCAATATGGCAAATCTCATAGACAAACTCCTTGGCAGCAGTACAAAGAGTTCAACCAGCCCCGAGGATTATACTGAAATTGACCTCAGTAAATATGAGGAAGTTCTCGAAGACGAACCTGCAGAAACTTATGTAAAGATCGCAGAAGTCTCGAATATCAACCAGGTATCCCAGCTCAAGCAGGAGATATATAACGGAAATATCCTGATGGTAGATATTTCAAACATCAGGGGCGATGACCTGCTTAGAGATAGGGTTTTAAAAGAGCTGAAAGACGTCGTTATCGATGTACATGGGGACATCGCAGGTGTCAAAGGAAGCACCGTTATTATAACCCCAACAGGCATTAAAATCGACAGATCCAAAATCACTGGTGGAAAATATTGAATCAGGATTTTTTAAAACAGGAAAGGTTTGAAACAAGAATCTGCTGCCCTCTGTGCCAGAGAGACCTGGTGATGAACTGGCAGAGAGATAATATTCCCTATTTTGGGGAGATCATGTACCTCACTGCAAGATGCCAGTGCAGTTTCCGTTTTGCAGATACAATGATTCTCTCGAGTAAGGAACCCATGCGCTATGAGATGCCGGTTGAAACTCTTGAAGACCTGAATGCAAGGGTTATTCGTTCAACCTCAGGAACAATCCGCATCCCAGAGATGGGGGCTACTATCGAACCTGGATCGGTTTCGGAGTCATACGTAACGAATATTGAAGGTGTGCTGCACAGGGTCCGGGATGTCCTTATGACCGCGAGCAGGTGGGTACAGGGAGACGAAGCGAAGTCTTCCCGCAGCCAGGAACTCCTGTGTATGCTCGAAGAAGTGATTGAAGGAAATAAGAAAATTACAGTCATAGTCGAAGATCCCCTTGGAAACAGCGCAATCATTTCAAAGAAAGCTAAAGCTGTCAAGCTCTCCAAAGAAGAAGCCGAGAAGCTCAATACCGGCATGATTGTTTTCGATGTTGACAAAACCGAACTAATGCACGATGTTTCAGATAATGTTCAGCCCCACGGGGGAAATTAACTTTTTTTCCGGTTTTTCACAGCCTGACAAATTCCGGGGGCACTTCCAATATAGTTATTTACTTTTATTCCAATAAAGGCAGACATATTGTGAGCTATGCAGGCAATCTCATGTCAGGATGCCGCATATCTCAAGAGCTACATATCTCAAGAACCACACATCTCAAGAACCATACATCTCAAGAACAACATCTCTCAAGAATAACATACCTCAGAACAACATATCCCGAGATGTGATGCTTGGAAAATCATTTCATAAGGTTTCGTTAAGGAGATTATGGATGGTGTTCAGGATGTGATGCCGGAAAGCGGGCTCTAAAAATTTGATTAATTCAAGGCTTCGACAACGAGTTTAAAACTTATTTCATAAATATAAGAACTATATTATAACCTAAAAATTATTAAACTAATTTAAGAATTCATTTGGTAAATTTAATATTTATTTTGCCAATTAAATATTAAAGATTTAGTTAAAGATTAAAGACTTATTTCAGATCGCAGTAATACGGTGAAGGTATGGCAGAAAGCGAAAAAGAAGCAGCACTCCCTCCAAAAGAGGAATTCAGCGAATGGTACAACGAACTTTTGTGGATGGCCGAAATAATGGACGTCCGCTATCCTGTGAAAGGGCTATATGTCTGGTACCCCTTCGGCTTTGCGATCCGCAGGATTACTTATAATATTATAAGAGAAATCCTTGACAATAGCGGACACCAGGAAACACTCTTTCCGCTGCTTATTCCCGAAAATGAATTCATGAAAGAAGCCGAACACATAAAAGGTTTTGAAGATGAAGTGTACTGGGTAACACACGGAGGAAGAGACGAACTTGACATCCCTCTGGCTCTTCGCCCAACAAGTGAGACTGCCATTTACCCAATGTACAAAATATGGGTAAGGTCCCACGCGGATCTGCCACTCAAATTCTACCAGATAGTCAACACTTTCCGTTACGAGACAAAACATACCCGTCCCCTGATAAGGCTCAGGGAGATTACTTCATTCAAAGAAGCCCACACCGTGCACGCCACCTGGGAAGATGCAGAAGCTCAGGTTAAGGAAGCCGTCAGGCTCTATACCGAGATATACCGCAGGCTTGGTGTCCCTGTGCTCAGGTCAAGAAGACCCGACTGGGATAAGTTCCCGGGCGCAGATTACACCGATGCTCTTGATGCCGTTATGCCTGACGGAAAGACCCTTCAGATAGGTACGGTTCACCATCTGGGAGATAACTTTGCAAAAACCTTTGACATTACGTATGAAGCCCCTGATGGAGAGCAGCGTTATGCCCACCAGACCTGTTATGGGATTTCAGAGAGATCGATCGCAGCCACAATTTCCATCCACGGAGATGACAAAGGGCTGGTTTTGCCTCCAGAAATCGCGCCTGTACAGGTTGTCATTATCCCGATTATTTTCAAAAAGGGAGCAGAAGAGGTGCTCGCAGCCTGCAAGGATGTGCAGGAACGCCTGAAAAAATTAGGCATGCGAGTCGAAATCGATGCAAGTGACCTCCGTCCCGGTGCAAAATACTACAAATGGGAGATGAAAGGCGTACCCCTTAGGCTTGAAATCGGGCCCAGAGACTTTCAAAATAACGTTGCTGTAGCTGTTAGAAGGGACACCGGAGAAAAAGAACAGATCCCACTCTCTGAGATCGAAGCCGGTGTGAATTCAAGGTTTGAAAGAATCCACCAAAGCCTATATCAAAAGGCGAAAACTGAACTTGAAAACCACATTTTTGAATGTGAGGGACTTGAAGAGGTAAAGGATAAAATCCAGGAGGGTGTTGCAACAATTCCCTGGTGCGGAAACAAGGAGTGCGGGCTTGTTATAGAAGAACGGATAGGGGCAGGAATTCTTGGAATCCCTCTGGAGCAGAAAAAAGACCGAAAAGAAAAATGCCCTGTCTGCGGAGGAGAAACTGAAACCCGTGTGTATGTGGCAAGAACATACTAATGCAAAAAACCTTTTTGACACAGCCCAGAAAGCCGATTATTCCGACCTGGTTCGGCTTTTCGCTTATCATTTTTAATTCTTCCAAGTTATCCTACATCTCTTTTTAATTCTTCGCAGGTTATCTTATATCTCTTTTTAAATCTTCACAAGTTGTCCTATTCCCCATGAGTGAACCTGAAAACAAAATATCAGGGATTTAATTATATCTGAAGATTAATTCAACTGATCTTTAATAGAAACTCAGCTAAGAACAAATGCCTGAGTCCGAAAAAGGAGAGAAATAAAGTAAAGTTAATTTGAGTAATACCAAATTATATTTGTTTGTGGATAAATATTAAATAGTAAGTTGAAGAATTCACATTAGATTTCGTAAAGAATCAACCTATTTGAAAAGGCTTGCCTGCAAACTTTTTCAAAAAACGCTTGAATGAAGGAGATACGATATGGCCTGGATAGAACCAGAAGTAACTAAAAAACCCAGAAGACCGATGTTTTTATGCGTGCTTTCCAATACCAAAACCGCACATATCCCGAAGCTCTCGGCCGCAGGAAAAACGGCAGAACTTACGGATTATACGCCTGCAGGAGATGCAGAACTCATGGAAACAGGAGATATTATCAGTGTGCCCGTTCTCCCCATGACTCCTCCTTACGATACCCCTACTCCTGCAATTATGACCCGTTCGGCACTGAAGCTTACGGACGCTCCATATCATTTCATAAATTCTGGCCTAATTGTAACTCCGGAGGTCCCGTGCATTGACCTTAAAGCTAAACCCGGAGAAGACATCAGAGAACCAATTGCGGTCAGGGACGTGCAGGTAACCTACGAGCGAGCAAAGTTCCTCGCCAGGAGACTCAGAAACCAGGTAGATCAGGTAATTATCGGAGAGAGTATTCCTGGTGGTACAACAACGGCAATGGGGGTTTTAATGGCGCTTGGATATAATGGAAACGTCAGCAGCAGTGCCGATGAGAATCCTCTTGAACTGAAGAGACGAGTTGTCGAAGAAGGCATGAAAGCATCAGGCCTGACCTTTGGCTGCCTGAAGGACGATCCCATGAAAGCTATTGCCTGCATGGGAGATCCAATGATGCCTGCTGTTGCAGGTCTTGTTGCAGGCTTCCAGGACACCGATGTCAGTGTTGTCCTTGCTGGAGGGACTCAAATGGTAGCAGTCTACGCCCTGATCAAACACCTGGGCTTAAATACAGAAAAGCTGGCAATTGCCACTACCCAGTATGTCGTGAAAGATAAGTCTGCAAACTTTACCGAGCTTACCAAAACTCTTGGTGTACCTGTGGTCTATATTGCAGACCCAGGATTTGGAAAATCCGAGCTCAAAGGGCTTCACAGGTATGAGACAGGCACAATTAAAGAAGGCGCAGGTGCTGGTGGCGCTATGTACCTGGCAGGCCTCTACGGAGTCACCCAGGACGAGTTCAGAACTGAAGTGGAAAACGTCTGCAAAGTACTCAAAGCAGGACACTGAAAAACGATTTTTTGATTGGTTTTGTAAGAATTACTCATTCAAATCAAATCAAATCAAATCTGTAACTATTCAGCCTATATAAAACAACATCAATAGCCATCTTTACTAATATCCAATAGACAAATTTCTGTAATTTGATTTTCTTTGACTGCTGGCGATTGACTATGTTTTCTCAT
>DADO01000127.1 GCA_002509325.1 Methanosarcina sp. UBA402
AATCATATACAAATTGACCATCTACACCTTAATTACCCCTAATTGTTGAGAAAAATATTAAAACGCCTATAATCAATTAAATTACAATCATCATCTCTAATAAACATGTTCAGAAAGTAAACTTTTCTATTTGTCTATTTATTTGCCTCTATTTTTAATTATAAGAAAAGGCCGGTCTCCTTCGTCGACCGTTGAGAGCCCGGGGTACAAAATGTGATCTTGAAAATGTTATCTACTTATAAGAAAATCCAAGAGACTTACTTCCAAGCAAACAATAATCAAAACAGAAAAACGGTTAGAAGAAACTAAAATTAAAAAAAGAAGCCTGCTCCTCTAAAAGGAACAGACAAAACTCAAAATATTATTTTTCCATCACTTTCCTGTACATCCTCGCCTGGAACCCGTGATACTTCGCAAATCCTTCTGCATCCTTCTGGTCAATGGTCCGGCTGTCAAAAGAAACCAGATCCTCAGAATAAAGTGCATTTGGCGAGCTGCGGGCAAGGATCGTGAGGGCGCCTTTGTAGAGCCTGACTTTCACTTTACCTGTAACCCTTTCCTGGGACTTGTCAATAAAGGCATTCAGGTCGGCATAAAGCGGCTCATCCACAAGCCCGTAATAGGCAAGTTCGGACCACTGGTCGTCCACGATCTTCTTGAACTTGAGTTCGCTGCGGGTCAGGACGAGTTTTTCAAGGTCGGCGTGGGCTGCCAGGAGAACGGTTGCAGCTGGATGCTCGTAGTTCTCACGGGCTTTTAAGCCGAGCACGCGGTCTTCGATCATATCGGTCCTACCGACACCGTTTTCGCCTGCAATTTTATTCAGTCTCTTGATAAGGTCGTAGCCGCCGAGTTTTTCGCCGTCAAGGGAGATTGGGACTCCGGCTTCAAAACCGATGTCAAGAATCCTGGGCTCGTTGGGGGCTTTTTCAGGCGAGGTTGTCCACTCATAGATCTCTTCAGGCGGGACAAAAGAAGGGTCTTCAAGCCTGCCGCCTTCGATGCTGCGGCTCCAGATGTTTTCGTCAACGCTCCAAGGTTTGGATTTTGTGGCTTCCACAGGGATTCCGTGCTTTTTTGCGTACTCGATTTCCCACTCGCGGGTCAGATTCATTTCCCGCATCGGGGCGATAACTTCCAGGTCGGTCTGGCGGAAAACGGCTTCGAAACGGAGCTGGTCATTGCCTTTTCCTGTGCAGCCGTGCGCAAGGGCAACTGCGCCTTCTTTAATGGCTGCCTCAACCACCTTTTTCGCAATTAGCGGACGGGCAACCGATGTGCCCATAACATAGCCCTCGTAGTTTCCGTTGGCTTTGATCAGGGGAAAGATGTAATCTTTTACGAACTCTTCCTTTGCATCGATTGTATAATGCTTATCGCTGATTTTCTCGGCTTTTGCGTCAGCCCGCCTGATTTCCTCTTCAGGCTGGCCCACATCGACCGAAATTGTAATTACTTCATCGTATCCGTACTTTTCCTTGAGGAGGGGAATGCACACCGAGGTGTCAAGCCCTCCCGAATATGCAAGTGCAACTTTCTTTACCATGCTTTTATTACCCCTATTGTGGATTAAAATAAATAAGAGTGATAAGTAACTTGAAACAAGTATTGAGTAACTTGAAACAAGTATTGAGTAACTTGAAACAAGTATTGAGTAACTTGAAACAAATACAATAGATACAGGTTTAATAGAATTGAACAATCGTAAATATGTTTGAATTAGCTTAGTAATCTAAATAAAAATATATAAAGATGGCAGGCAAGCCATCCTTTTTGTTCAGAGCATCTGCGCAGAACTTCGGTTCGGAAATTTCTGGCTTTACTCTATTCTTGCTGCTTTATTCGATTTTTACAGGTTAGGCTTTGCTTTCCTGCATCTCTTTATGATACTCGTTGATGGCCTTAATCGTAAGGTCCTGCCCTTTCTTCATAGTCTCGATGGCATCAGCTGCGGCAATTGCTGCCTGGATTGTGGTAATATATGGGACCTTGAAATCCACGGCTGCCCTCCTGATCCTTGAGCCGTCTCTCCGGGACTGCTTGTTTGTTGGAGTATTGATTATTAGGTCAACCTCGTCCCTGCGCATCATATCTATTACATTCGGGCTTCCGTCGTGGACCTTTTTCACAGTATCCATGAAGACCCCATGCTGTGCGAGATAGTTTACAGTACCCTGCGTGCCCATAAGTTCAAGGCCTGCTGCCTGCAGTTTCCTTGCAACTTCAATAAGTTCGGTTTTGTCTTCATTCCTTATGGAAAGGAAAACTTTTCCTGTAAGGGGCAGCACATTATCAGCTGCAAGCTCAGCCTTATAGTATGCCCTTCCAAAGTCATAGTCAATACCCATGACCTCGCCAGTGCTTTTCATTTCCGGGCCAAGGATAGGATCTGCACCTGGCAATTTATCAAAAGGCAGAAGGACTTCCTTAATCGAGACATATTTCGGCTTTGGTTCATCCGTGTAGCCCAGGCTCTTTAAACTGTGTCCTGCAATAACTTTGGCTGCGATCTTGGCAAGTGGAATTCCCGCGGCTTTTGAGACAAAGGGAATTGTCCTGCTTGAACGGGGGTTTGCTTCAAGCACAAAGACCTTTCCGCCTTTTTCTGCCATCTGAATATTGATCAGCCCTTTGACCCTGAGGGCAAGAGCTATCTTGCGGGTATAATCCCTGACCTGGGAAAGCACTTCAGACGAAAGAGTCTGGGGCGGAATTACACAGGCTGAGTCCCCGGAGTGCACACCTGCTTCCTCTATGTGCTCCATGATCGCGCCTATAAGCACCTCTTCCTGGTCGCAGACCGCATCAACATCGATTTCGTTGGCTGCCTCAAGGAAGTCGTCAATAAGGATCGGGTGTTCGGGAGAGACTCGAACTGCTTCTTTCATATAGCGCTCAAGGTCGATTTCATCGTATACGATTTCCATTGCCCGCCCTCCAAGCACATAAGAAGGGCGCACAAGTACAGGGAAACCGATCCGTTTTGCAACCTCGATTGCTTCCTTCTGGGAAGTTGCATACCCGCCTTCAGGCTGTGGAATGGCGAGTTCCTGCATAAGGATATGGAACTTTTCCCTGTCTTCGGCAAGATCCATATCTTCAGGGTCAGTACCCATTATCACGGTATTAAGGTCAGTTCTGTTCTCCAATTCCTCTTTGAGGGGAATCGCAAGGTTTACCGAGGTCTGCCCTCCGAACTGCACAAGGACTCCATCAGGTTTCTCACACTCGATTACGTTCATCACATATTCCAGTGTAAGAGGCTCAAAAAAGAGTTTGTCCGATGTATCGAAGTCTGTAGATACGGTTTCAGGATTGTTATTAATAATATGAGTCTCGATGCCTTCTTCCCGAAGTGCAGAAACTGCATGAACAGTACAGTAATCAAATTCTATTCCCTGCCCAATCCTGATCGGGCCAGCTCCAAGGATGAGAATTTTCTTCCTATCTGTAGGACTCGTTTCGCAGGCATCTTCATAAGTAGAATAGTAATAAGGAGTCGCTGCTTCAAACTCGGCTGCGCAGGTATCCACCATCTTAAAGGTGGCCAGGATTCCGGCTGCGTGCCTGAGGTCGTTTATTTCCTGCCTGGTCCTGCCAGTCAGTTCGGCAAGGCGGGTATCCGGAAAGCCCATTCTTTTTGCTTCGCGCAGAAGTTCTGGAGTAAGGTCTTCTGTCCTGATGCGCTTTTCCATTTCCACTATCCTTTTCATTTTTGATATAAAGAAGGGATTGATACTCGTAAGCTCGGCGATTTGCTTTACTGACATGCCTCGCTCAAGTGCATGGAAAACGACAAAAAGACGTTCACTTGTAGGGGTCTTGAGGAGAGTTTTGACTTCTGATTCTTCCCAGTGTTTTACTCCTAACTGGCTGTCGATATCCAGGGACTTGAAAGCCTTTAGCAGGGACTCTTCAATTGTCCTGCCAATTGCCATGACTTCACCTGTACTTTTCATGGCTGTGGTCAGAGTTTTGTCTGCGGTTGTGAACTTGTCAAAAGGCCACCTTGGGATCTTTGTAATTACATAATCCAGAGCAGGCTCAAAAGAAGCAGGGGTGCTCTTTGTAACACTGTTTATAATCTCATCAAGCTTCATCCCGATTGCAATCTTTGCGGTTACGCGGGCAATCGGGTAACCTGTAGCCTTTGATGCAAGAGCTGATGATCTTGAAACTCTGGGATTTACCTCGACAACGCGGTAATCGCCTTCTTTTAAGGCGTACTGGATATTGCACCCCCCTTCAATCTTGAGGGCGCGGATAATCTTGATTGAGGCACTCCTGAGCATCTGGTGTTCGGCATCACTTAAGGTCTGGGAAGGGGCAACAACTGCTGATTCTCCTGTGTGCACGCCCATTGGGTCGATATTTTCCATGTTACAGATTACGATACAGGTATCGTTTGCATCTCTCATGACCTCATACTCGACCTCTGCCCAGCCTAGCACACTTTCTTCAATGAGCACCTGGGAAATCCGGCTGCGCCTGAGCCCGCGTTCTGTGATATCAAGCAGCTCTTCCTTTGTTCGGGCAATCCCACCTCCAGCCCCACCAAGGGTGTAAGCCGGGCGGACGATAAGGGGTAGACCAAGCTCCTCAACAACCTCTTCGGCCTCTTTTAAAGAATGGACTGCTCGGCTTAAGGGGACCTTTTCTCCTATACTGAGCATGGTCTCCTTAAATAGCTCTCTGTCTTCCGTATTTTTAATAGCTTCAACAGGAGTCCCAAGGATCTGAACTCCATATTTCTCAAAAACGCCCATTTCTTCAAGTTCACTGGTAATATTAAGGCTGGTCTGCCCTCCAATGCCTGCAATAATTCCATCTGGGCGCTCTTTTTCAATAATCTTTTCTACTACTCTGGCATCAAGGGGTTCGATATAGACTGAATCAGCCATTTCAGGATCAGTCATTATGGTTGCAGGGTTTGAGTTCACAAGTACAACCTTTAACCCTTCTTCTTTTAAGGACCTGCAGGCCTGGCTGCCTGAGAAGTCAAATTCTGCAGCCTGTCCGATAGTGATTGGGCCTGAACCTATAAGCAAAACTTTCTTTATGTCTTCGCGTTTAGGCATTAGATTTCACCTCCGAGGACCTTTACAACCCTGCCAAAGAATGTTTCCTCGGTATCCATGGGCCCTGCTTGAGCCTCAGGGTGGAACTGCACTCCAAAAAGATCCAGGTCCTTATGGGAGACCCCTTCTACGGTTCTGTCGTTTGCGTTCAGGTACTTCACATAAAGCCCTGTGCCTTCAAGGGAGTCTAAATCAACGGCATATCCATGGTTCTGGGAGGTTATGAAAGTCTTATTTTCAACCAGGTCCTTTACTGGCTGGTTTCCTCCCCTGTGCCCGAATTTTAACTTGTATGTCCTTGCTCCCATAGCAAGGGAGATTATCTGGTGCCCAAAACAGATCCCGCAGACCGGAATCTTACCTGCAAAAGCCTTTACGGCATTTATTGCATCCTTTGCGTTTTCCGGGTTCCCTGGCCCATTTGAGACGAAAAGAAGATCAGGTTCATAACTTGCAATTTCCGAAGGTTTTGTAGTTGCAGGGACCAGTGTAAGGTCAATTCCCCGCCTATGCAGGTTGCTTATGATATTGCGCTTTATCCCAAGATCGATTACAACCGCATGTTTATGTTTGTTGACGCCTTTCCAGGCTCCTTCTGCTCCAGGAATGAAGCGAGGCTCTTTACAGGTTACAAGGGAGGTAAGTTCCTCATCTGTAATCTGCGGAAAGTTCCTTGCCATATTGACAGCCTCTTCCCCTTCATCACTGCCTGTGATAAGGGCTGCTCGCATAGTCCCGCGCTCCCTTATTCCTATGGTGAGCATCCGGGTGTCCAAGCCTTCAATTCCTGGTTTTCCTTCATCTTCCAAAAATTTGTGGATAGAGCGAGTTGATTTATAATGATAGGGATTTTTGCAGGCTTCCCTGACAACAAGCCCTTCTGCATGGATATTATCGGACTGGGCATGTTCCCCGCTGACCCCGTAGTTTCCGATAAGAGGATAAGTGAACATTAAGATCTGACCCCTGTAAGAAGGATCAGTCAAAGCCTCCTCATATCCCGTGAATTGAGTGGTAAAAACAAGTTCGCCGCAAGCTGTGCCTTCAGCACCAAAACCGGTGCCTTTAATAACTGTTCCATTTTCTAAGCCTAGTACTGCTTTCATCATCTGAACCTGCGAGTAAATGTCATAAGACATGTATAAGCGTTACGATGACTTTCTCGATTCCCGAATTTTACTTTATTTTTTTCAGTCTTTTAATATATAAATCTATCAATTAAATATTTTCTTCTGTAAATCCGCCCTTCAGACTAAAAACAAAATTTTCCTTCAGACTAAAAACAAAACCTTATCTCCGAAACTCAAGGTTTTCAAAAATCGTATTCAAATAATTGTTCATATTTATGTTCAATAATATTATTACATAATATTATTTTTAACTGCTAATTGAAATATATTAACCATCAGTAAAAATGACTCATTTCCAAAATCTAGTGATAAAAGTAGGTGTAACATCACTACACAAAATTATAATTCTATAATTATGTAATGATGTTACGGAAAAA
>DADO01000234.1 GCA_002509325.1 Methanosarcina sp. UBA402
AATTATGCCTTCATTTGTAAAAAACAGGTTTCGGAACTAAGGATATTCGGAACTACTGAATATAGAGTTACCTTCAGAAATAATGATCTTCAGCTTGTTACTGGTAGAAATGAAACCTACCAGAAAATAACCTTCCGGAAAAAACTATCAGAAAAGAAATCTTCTGGTAAAAGCAAAACTCTGCTGGAACTTTTAAATATTTATACCCAATTATAGAGTCTGAGATTTATTCTTTGGAAGTTACTTCTTGATAACTCCCTGATAATCTCTCAATAATTTCTCAGTAATTTCCCAATAATTAGTACTATCCTGCCCGATCTTACCATATTTATCATTGTTTGATATTATTTAGCACCATTCCATACTATTAATACTGTTATCACGAATTCTTCGCTTACTTACTCACTTGATTTCTCATCAGTTCCTTTATAATCCCCAACCTTTTTCGGAGAAATAACCGTGGATGACTGGATGACTTCAACCCTTGTCCTTTTCTTTGCCCTGCTTGCAGTTTACTTGCTCATGAAATATATCCAGCTAAGAGGACGGATTGAGTCCCGTGCCAGAGATTTGTACGAAGCCTGGCAGGCAAGGGAGATGGACCGCCAGGTTTCCGAAAAAGCCGAGAACCTTTTTAGAGCCTGGAAGATGGACGAGGAAAAAAGGATCCGCCAGGATGCCATAAAGAAAAGCGAAGCCGTTATTCGGGGCAAGGTTACTGAACATCTTATCCCTTATTTCCCGGATTTCGAGTACAATCCTAAAGACGCACGCTTCCTTGGCACCCCGGTAGATTTCATTATTTTTGACGGCCTTTCCGAAGGGGAAATGAATAAGGTGGTCTTTGTCGAGGTCAAATCCGGAAAAACCGGAGCTCTTTCCCCAAGAGAAAAACTTGTCAGGGACTGCATAGGTAGAGGAAAGGTAAGCTATGAAATTATCCATAATAGAGAAAACTAAGCTATGTTTGTCATTAACATAAATCTGTTTTGTAGATAATTTTTATGAAAAATTATAATTGGTACCAGTTTCTTCCAGGAAAACAGCGTAGTTGCCGAGTGGCAGCATTTCTATATATTCCAAAAATTGGAAGACTCCTATTAAGTTAGGATATCCTAAAAATATGTGTATTTGGGTATAGGTGATAAAATAGAAATATCTTGGCGTATTTTTAATTATCGGGGGATTATTATAATAGTAGTTGATCCTGTCTGCAAGATGAAGCTAGACGAGAAGGAAGCTAGGTTCAAAAGTGAGTACAAAGGAAAGACGTATTACTTCTGCGCTCTCTCAGATAAAAAGATGTTTGATGAAAATCCGGAGAAATATATCGAATCCTAAATAGAAAATTTCAAGATCTTCTGGGTTTTCGAGTCGACGAAGTATGAAGGCGAGTCTGCTTATTTAAACAAGAATATAAAGGCAGAGTGCACTGCATTTCCAGTTATAATACAGAGAATTTAATGAGAATCACAGGCAGAAATTGGAGTTCCGGGGGGAGCGTATGAAGATAGTAGTAGCAGATCCAATATTCCTGACTGAAGAATATAGAAAACGGCTCGAAGTATTGGGTGAACTCAAAATATTCGATAGTGTGCCCGCATCTCATGATGAATTCGTTGGGAGAATAAAGGATGCCGAAGTTGTAATAGTAGGAAGATATGGGGTTAACGCTAAGGCTCTGCATTCTGCGCCCAGGTTAAAGATGATTTCCCTGTGGCAGACAGGCTTCGACAATGTCGATTTGGAGGCAGCCACCGAGCGTGGAGTGATTGTATCAAACGTTCCCAGTTATGCTTTTGACTCGGTGGCGGAGTTTGTCTTTGCTTTGTCCCTGAATCTTCTAAGAAGAATCCATCTTGCAGACATAAACTTGCGAAAGGGATTATTCGATTGGGAGTGCTATGTGGGTAACCAGTTAATGAGCAAAACCATAGGTGTGCTCGGAACGGGCGAAATAGGTAAGCGAGTGATACAGATCGCACATGGATTTAATATGAACGTGCTCTCTGTCACGGCTCACCCCAGTCCAGATAGAGCAAAAGCTCTGGGGATAAGGTTTGTGAACCTGGACACTCTGCTCTCAGAAAGTGATATAGTTACACTACATGTGCCACTGACGCCCGAAACAGAGCATATGATAGGTGCGCGAGAACTGGCAAAGATGAAGCCTACAGCTATATTGATTAACACAGCTAGGGGAAAAGTGGTTGATGAAGCTGCTCTCATAAAAGCCCTTAAGGAGAAAAAGATTGCTGGAGCAGGGCTGGATGTCTTTGAAAAGGAGCCATTGCCCATGGATAGTCCTTTGTTAGAGATGTATAATGTGGTGCTGACCCCACATATTGCCTTTTTATCTGAAGAATCTTTAGATGAGTGCACTTACATGAGTATTGAGAACGTGGAGATGTTTACAAAGGGTAAACCCCAGAATGTGGTGAATCGTGCAGTGTTAAAAGGGCTAAAGATGCCAGCAAATAGCTAAAAAACTCAAACTCCAGATCCTTAATGTCTCACTTTTTCTTCTGCTCGTGTTACACAAGCCTTTTCAGAAAAGGCTTGACCGAAAACGACTTGACGGCGTGATCAGCGCGCAACGCTTGTGATAATGGGCTTCGGTCTGGTTGTGCTTGTGCTCGTGCATCTTTTTATTAATTGATGATGGGCAAAATCCCAGTTCAGAGTATCAAAATAAGATAGAAAAACCTAGTTAGAGGTTTTTTCTCTTCAGGAGGGGATGCCTTACGGTAATCCAAAACTCCCTGAGTTTTATTCTGTTCCACCTGTAATCATGTCATAGTGAATGATCTACCTATTATCCAATGTAATAATAAAATTAGTTTCACTAACCTAGCTTGCAATAAAATCAGCTTCATTTACCTAAATATACGCAAAGAATTTGTGGCAAACCTGACATATAATTATTAATTATTCAATTCTAGTATTCCAGAAATTACTATGTCAAAATATTATGTCAAATTGTTATGTCAAATTATTCAGTTAAAATTAGACGGAGGCCGAAACGATAGTTCAAGAAATTATAAAAGTTGAAGGCATGTCCTGTATGCACTGCCAGTTGAGGGTTAAAAAAGCGGTTGAAGCTGTAGAAGGAGTACAGAGAGCTGACGCCAACCTTCAGACTAAACAGGTAACTGTTGATTATGAAGAAGGGAAAGCAGATCTTGAGAAGATCAAGGCTGCAATTCGAGAAACCGGATATGAACCCCTTTAATAAATTAACTCAATATTTCGTTTTCAAAGAATTTATTATATACTAAAAGGTACAAATTTTTACTAATGGGTAAAGCGTCTGTTTGAAAACAACTGTGCTGCGGGGTGAACACATCGGAGAGACAACATTCATAGTAGACGACATGGTATGCAGGTACTGCAAGGATATGGTCGTAAGACTCGTTACGTCAATAAACGGGGTTCACAGAGTAAATATCAATATTCCTGAAAAAACAATAAATGTAGCCTATGACAGCCGGATAACTGATGCATATGTCATACAGATGGCCTTGCTTAAAGCTGGCTATAAAACTATAGAGGAGCCCAGAAGAATTTATTAAATGCCTGGTAGTCCTGAAATATCTGGATAGGCGCAGATCCAATGGAAGTTACTATTGGAGTCTATGGCATGACCTGTCATCTTGTCAGAAAGGAATAGCGGATGCTATTTATTTTCTAATTGGGTGGCAACCGCATGAATTCCAAATGATTTTTTAATTTAATAAAGTATATGATTTTGAATTAAGTGTATGGGTTTGAAAAATACATTCCTTATGATTAAGTAGTTATCGCTTTCTCTGTCTTACAGTTCACTTTGAAGAATAACTTGTGCTCTTGCAGGTGGGATTACATATCTCCTGACGCAGATCGTCCTGCTTCTCTGCCCATTTTATTAAAGGAATAATTGCTTCACAAAGCTGTTTACCATCATCTGTCAAAAAATATTCGACTTTTGGAGGCACTTCAGGGAATGCTTCTCGTCGGATAAGGCCTTTTTTTTGGAGCTCTTTTAACAGGTCAGTAAGTGACTTGGGACTGACCCCATCAAGAATACTCATTAGATCATTGAACCGTAATCTGTTGTGATGTCCAAGGGCGCTGATAACTTGCATGGCCCATTTTTTGGATATTGTGGTGATGATTCCTTCAAGAGGACACAAACAAACCCCATTACTATCTTTTTTCATAGTCACTTTCTCACTATATACTTCATATTATTAATACTATAAAAAGTATTGTAATTGTTAATATATGTTATTGCTTTTGAATTTTTTAATATTTATTATCTCTAAATGGAGTTGAAAAGATGAAAGTACTTATATGCGGAAAAGGCGGCAGTGGCAAAAGTACGATTACTGCTCTGCTGGCAAAGTCCATGGCTACAAGAGGTTACAATGTGCTTGTGATGGACAGCGACGAGTCAAACTTCGGGCTTCATAAGCAGCTTGGTCTTGGAATGCCTGAAGATTTCACAAATTATCTTGGAGGAAAGGAAATTCTGGGAGAAAAACTGATACAGGCGTATCAGAGTGGAGACAATATCAGTATTTTTGAAAATAAATGGAAAATCTCCGACATTCCTGAAGCTTACACTGTAGAAAAAGGGAACATAAAAATGATAGCTATAGGTAAAATTCATGATTTTGGGGAAGGTTGTGCCTGTCCGATGGGCGCTCTTGCAAGGAATCTGTTGAAAAACATAGAAACTACAACTGAAGATATAATGCTTGTGGATACCGAAGCTGGTATTGAGCATTTTGGAAGAGGAGTTGAAGAAGGATGTGACCTTATATTAATGGTACTTGACCCTTCTTATGAATCCATGCGGCTTTCTGAGAAAATAAGTAAACTTGTAGAAAAAGCTGGGAAGCCTTTATATTTTATTCTTAACCGGGTGGATAACATAGAGATCCAGTTAACGATGGAAGCCGTAGATGAAACACATACTTTAGCTTCAGTCCCATCGAATTTAGAGGTTTTCCGAGCAGGATTTGAAGGAGATGAGCTAAATGTGAAACTTCCAGAAATTGAGTCAGTTGCTGATTTTCTAGCTTCAGGAATCTATCTCTAAAATAAAGCTGGAAGATAATTGTAACCAGTGCAGTGATAATATGATATTAGAAAATTTTAAAAGAGAATCGTTAATTCCGTTACCAGTGGTATTTATCTCAACAATTAGTGAAAATGGGATTAAAAATATAGCACCATATTCTTGTGTTATGCCTGTTTTACGCTCGCTTGATTTAGTTTGTGTGGCTTCAGCAAAAAGGAGAGATACATTAGATAACATAAAAAATACTGAAGAGTTTGTCCTCAACATGCCTGGTGCTGATATGGTTGATAAAGTGATACCAACGGCTTTACATGTTCCTCCCAATATTGATGAATTTGAATTAGCCGGTCTAAAGGAAAGGCCTTCAAAAAAGGTCAATGCCCCAGGAATTGAAGGCTGCTATGCATGGATGGAATGCAAACTGCATGATATACACGAAGAAATATATGGGGGCTTTCCTTACGTATTGATTTTTGGTAAAGTGGTGCATCTTGAGGTGGAAGATGATATCTACAATAAGGAAAGCGGTTCCTGGGATATAGAAAAAGCTAAACCATTGATGATGACAGGATCAGACGATGGTATGCATTTCTGCACTGTCAATGATATCGGTAAATTCGAGCCTTATGGAGCTATGTTCAAGAATGGTAAAGATCCACTTGAACGGATGTATAAAAAGGAAAGGGTTGAAAAATAAGTAATTTTATGGAAAATGGCAAAACCTCATATCTTTACTTATTCATTCCAGAGCCTACTGAAATTGACTAAGACAGATTTTCTACAAAGCCCTTGTTTCAAAGAATATATAGTAAAAGGTATAATTTTATATAAACTCTAATTATTTGTGAAGCGCCTGTTTGAATAAAGCCGGTTATAACATTATAATGGAGTCCTGAAGAATTTTATAACCTTCGAGCATTCATGAAAATCTGGATAGGCGGCACATCTGATGAAAGTTAATATAAGGGTTTGTGGTATGACCTGTGGTCATTGCCAAAAAAGAGTAGCGGATGCCATTTCTTCTCTTGAGGGGGTAGAGTCCTTTGATGTTAATCTTGAATCCAAAAGCGCGATGGTTAGCTTTGACCCTCAAAAAGTAAGCCTGGATGACATAAAAGCAGCTATTCGGAAGGCAGGGTACTCGACAGAAAGCTCAACAGAAAGCGAAAGCAAAGCTCAGGAAGAGGTCGTGGCAGAAGTTCCCGACACAACAGAGGTCGAAGGGGCGATCTCAAAGACAACTTCAAAGACAAAGAGTGTGGAGCCGGCTCTAAATGAATCAAAGGAACCTGAAGAGGCTCCTCAAACCTGCCCCCTGACTGAAACATGCGAACTGGCAGGAGAAAATGAAGAAGAGGAACCTCGAATCTTAAGCCCGAAAGCCGGGCTAAAAGAAATCACACTTGGTGTCTCCGGCATGACCTGCTCAGCCTGCGCTGCAAATATCGAGAGAGTATTGAAGAGAAAAGCAGGCGTGGGCTCAGTAGTTGTCAACCTTGAGCTTGGAAGGGCAAAAATTGGTTTTGATCCTTTGCTTATCTCTTCAGGGGAGATTGAGGAAGCCATAGAATCTATAGGATATAAGGTCGAAAAAGATACCGTAACTCTCAATCTTGAAGGCATGAGCTGCGCCTCCTGTGCTGTAAATATCGAGAAAGTTCTTAACAAGACCGAGGGCGTAATCTCTGCCTCAGTAAATTTCCCGCTTGAAAAAGCAGTTGTAGAATTCGATTCAGCCCGGATTTCCGTGAGGGAGATTATTGCTGCAGTTCAGGGAATTGGCTATGGAGCATCAGTCCGGGCTGAGACTGTAGAGTATGAGGACAGAGAGCAGATGTCCAGGGAGGCTGAGGTCAGGAAGCAGAGAAATAACCTGATAATTGCTCTTGTTCTAGGAATTCCAATAGGTCTTGGAAACATGAGCATGATGTTTCCTTTCCTGTCCTTTGTACCTGCTTTCTTTTCCAATCATATCGTGCTTTTTGTACTTTCTACTCTTGTCCTCCTTTTCCCTGGTAGACAATTTTTTGTCGGGACTATCAAGGGCTTCAAGTACGGTGTAACTGATATGAACTTGCTGGTTGCAGCAGGTACAGGGTCAGCCTACCTTATCAGTGCGGCAGCAACATTTCTTGATCTTGGTCCCGGATATAACAGCCTTTATTATGACACTGTAGCTTTCCTGATTATTTTTATTGTCCTTGGCAGATACCTCGAAGCAAGGGCAAGAGGCCAGACCTCTGAAGCAATTAGAAAACTGATGGGCCTCAGGGCAAAGACTTCCAGAATCCTTGTAAATGGCATTGAAAAAGAAGTTCCTGTCGAGGAAGTGGTGGTTGGCGACATTGTTGTTGTCCGGCCAGGAGAAAAGATTCCTGTTGATGGAATTGTAGTTGAAGGGCGTTCTGCAGTAGACGAGTCCATGCTCACAGGAGAAAGTATCCCGGTGGAGAAAGGTCCGGGAGATATCATAATAGGAGCTACCCTTAACAGAACCGGATCTTTCAATTTCCGGGCTACAAAAGTCGGGGCTGACACTGCCCTTGCCCAGATAATCAGGCTTGTGGAAACTGCCCAGACCACAAAAGCTCCCATCCAGAGGGTTGCCGACGTCTTTGCCGGAAACTTCATAGTAGCCGTGCATATTATTGCGCTTCTGGCTTTCTTCTTCTGGTTTTTCATAGGTTACTGGCGCTACGGGGTAGGAGAATCCGCAGCTCTCGGAGGAATCAGCCCATTCCTTTTTTCCCTGCTTATCGCCATTACCGTCCTTGTAATCTCATGTCCGTGTGCAGTCGGACTTGCAACTCCTGCTGCTATTATGGTCGGCACAGGCAAAGGTGCAGAAAATGGGGTCCTTATAAAAGGCGGGGAAGCCCTTGAAAGAGCACATAAACTCGACATTATCGTTTTTGACAAAACAGGTACTCTTACAGAAGGCACTCCAAAACTCACAGATGTACTTGCAGCGGGGGGTCATGAGGAAAAAGAGGTGCTTCTTATTGCAACAACGGCTGAGCGAGGATCAGAGCATCCTCTTGGGGAAGCTATAATAAAAGAAGCTGAAGAGAGGGGGATTAGCCCTGAAAAAGCCGAGAATTTCAGCTCCATTCCTGGAAAAGGAGTGGAAGCTTATTTCGAAGAAAAAAAGATTTTGCTTGGCACACGCAAACTTATGGAAGAAAACGGAATTTCCTTTAAAGAATTGGAAACTGAAATGCGAGCCTTTGAAGAAAACGGAAAGACTGCAATGCTTGTAGCCTTTGAAAAAGAAACCATAGGCCTTGTTGCAGTTGCCGATACCCTTAAGGAAAACTCCAGGGAGGCGATTGAGACTCTTAAGAAAATGGGTATAGAAGTAGCCATGATCACAGGAGATAATGCTGTAACAGCCAGTGCAATAGCAAGAAAAGTCGGGATTTCCAGAGTGCTTGCCGAGGTGCTTCCTGAAGATAAAGCAAATGAAATTAAGAAGCTTCAGGAAGAGGGCAAACTTGTCGGAATGGTGGGTGACGGCATTAATGACGCTCCTGCATTGATTCAGTCCGATGTGGGAATTGCAATGGGAGCAGGTACGGATGTGGCAATGGAATCCGCAAAAATCGTGCTTATAAAAAATGATCCGAGAGACGTGGTCGTAGCCCTTAAGCTCAGCAGGCTTACCATAAATAAGATCAAGCAAAACCTGATCTGGGCTTTTGGGTACAATACTATAGGTATTCCTATCGCAGCCGGAATTCTTTACCCCTTCTTTAACAGGATCCTGATAACGCCTGAACTTGCTGCCGCCTTTATGGCACTAAGTTCGGTATCGGTAACTACCAATTCCCTGCTAATGAAAAAGCAAGCTTAGATAAATCGGGCAGGTCAGGGATGAAAATTATTAACAAAAGAGAATTGATTAGAATAGTTAAATAGAGAGCTAAACAGGAAAGTTATAGAGAGACAGAAAAGTTAAATAGAGAGCTAAACAGGAAAGTTATAGAGAGACAGAAAAGTTAAATAGAGAGTTAAATAGAAAATTAAATAGGAGAGTTGTATGGTAAAATTTGGATCTACGGAAAACAGATCAAGAATAGTGTTTCTGTTAAGTCTTGTCACCTCGATAGTGCTTATTATCCTTTTTCTTTCCGGGTCTCTTTTAACCAACATGTCAAGAGGAGAAATAGCCTACACTCAGGTAGATATGGCTGCGGGTTCGATTTTCGTTTTTGTAATTACCATGATAATCTCGCTGTCGCTCTGGCCCAGAGCTGCAGACTGGCTTGAAAACAGGGAAAATGACGATAAAATTCCAGAGTAATCTTTCTTGCAGTCGGGTTCAGAGCAGTCTCAGGGTATTTTCATAAGCACCTTTCAAGCACTCATTTAAACTCAGTAAATTGGTCTTTTAATGCACCACATACGGGACATCTATCAGGCGCTTCCCCTTCGAGGGTATATCCACATACTTCACAAACCTGGATAGGACCTAGCTCAACGTCTTTTCCTGAATTTACCGACTCCATTGCTCTTTCAAAAAGCTGTTTGTGCAGTTTCTCACTTGCATATGACCACTCAAAACTTCTCTGTGCGCCTTTTTCTCCCTGGAATTTTGCTACTTCTATGTAGACAGGATACATTTCCTCAATTTCAAAGGTCTCGCCTGCAATAGCCAGTTTAAGGTTTTTCCTGGAATCGCCAGGGCCAAAAGTTGCCATGCTATTTGAGACAAATCCCCCATCAAGATGTCTTAACTCCCGGTAATGGTCTCCTGCATGTACATATTCAGCGTGGGCAATTGCGCGAAATAAGCGGGCTACGTTACCATATTTTTCTTTTTCAGCCTGGTTTCCAAAATGTAAATACCTCATATGCGCCTGGCTCTCCCCCCCAAACGCATTGATAAGATGCTGTTCTGTCATCTTCTTCATTCAAAAACCTCTTTTCTAAAAGGATTTGATTTATATGTTCAGGACATAAACAGTAAAAATAAAAAAGAATAAATGTATTATGTTACTGATTTTCTGGTTCCACTTCATTATTTCGGTTACGTTATCCAATCTTTACATCCACGGCTTTTTCTAAAGGCTCCTGATAAGGTACTGTAACTTTAAGTACACCATTTGAGTACTTAGCTACCGCTTTTTCCGGGACTACTGGGCAGCAGATTGCGTAGCTGTCCGCATATTCAACCCCTTCCTTTGTGGCTCTTACATAAAAGCCGTCCTCGGCGATCTTAAAAGAAATATCTTTTTTTTCCACTCCAGGAAGGATTACCTCTATTTCAAGATTTTCGTATTTGTCGTCAGGATATGCACATATAGTTGGTGAAACTTTTAAAGTGTCTGCCATAAAATTACCCCCAATTAGCATCACCAATTAATATATTTATATATTTTCTTTCGGATAAGTAATCTGTTAACGTTAAAATGACTACTTAAGTGATTTATTTATTTTAATTTGTCTTGATATATCTCTGTTCATCTCGGTTGATCTAGGTTTATATTTACAGATTAATTTTATTTCAATTCTATTGGAAAAGTAATAAAATACGGGTTTCTTATATAGAAAAACAGCTACATAAAGACAGATCATACAAAAAAATATCACACAAAAACAGGTAATGTAGTTACTCTCTCACATAGGGAACTTTTAATACACCCATGGAGATCATATCAATTAATTATTTTCATGTAAGTAATTTATGTAAATACTTCATGTAATTTATGTAAGTATTTCATGTAATTTATGTAAATACTTCATGTAATTTATGTAGTATTATCATGTAATTTCTTCATGTAAGTTATACATGTAAGTTTTTTCAAGATTTATAAATCAAAAGCGAGTGTTTGTACATGAGAGAATCCGTTAGAAAACTCGGACTTATAGGAGCCGGTCTCTGGGCAATAACCGAAGATAAGGTAAATGACCTTGTAAAGGATCTTGTTGATAAAGGAGACATCAGTAGGGAAGAAGGTAAAAAAGTTATCCAGGATATGCTAGAAGAAAGAAAAAAACAGAAGATTGATCTTGAAAAGAAAATCTCTGAGAAGATTCAGGAATCTATCTCGAAAACCGAGCTCTTTACTAAAAAAGATATGAATGAACTTGAGTCCAGAATTGAGTCACTGGAAGAGGAAATTCAGAGGGTGAAAAACAAAGAGAAAATGTTTTTTAAGTGAAAACTATTTTTTAGCCGGTTTTCACTTCATTTCTTTACATTTCACAGTTCTTCAATTACTATCTCTTCTTCAAGGTTTGCATTTTCAAGCAAGCTCTCGAGTTCTTCCATTTCAGAATTAAGCTCCTGAATTTCAGCCTGCACTAATCCGATGTCCAGATCTTCAGTTGGGGATCCATTCTCTGCCTCGATGGAATTTGGACCTGCCCTTGATTTTTCAATTTCATGTGTATCGTTTCCGACACAGCCGGATCCTGCAAGCAAGACAATTAAAGCTGACAGTACGAGCAGGTGAGCGAATTTAACCATTTTCTGCCTCCTCAATTATTTAATTATACTTAAGTAGTTTATTCAAATCTCATCCCCTTTTAGCTATTATTTTCCCTTTTAATGAACCTTCGTTCTAATGAACCTTCGTTCTATTGCTGGGAGGGATACTTACAATCTCTTAACTTTAAATTGTATCTGTTATATTTTCAGTACTGTTAACTGCAATTTTTATTTTCAGTACGATAGACTGCAGTTCTCAGGCTGCTTTTGACTTAAACTCCGTTATGTTACTGGCTTCAGTGCCGTTATATTTTTCAGTTTCCTGGCTCTTTAACTCGCCGAAAATTTCTCTGAGTTCCTTATTTGCTTTGCTAATATCATTGAGAGACTGACGAAGATAATTATTAGCCTTTTGCACGTCTTCCCGAGTGACGTTTTGATTATTGTAGATGGAATCTGCCGCTTCTCTCTTTTCCTGCGCGGATTTAATATAGGAAGTATAACTGGCAAGTTTGGTCTCAAGCTCAGCCGTGTTAATGCCGGTTTCTTTCAGGTTCTCGACTTTTACCCCAAGCATCTCAGAGAGATTTTCGGATTTTTCAAGAAATTCTCCCATTTTCTCACTGACAGTTTCCCCTGCGCTTGCAAGACTGGTTTTCTCGGCATTATTCCATACTCCGCGTACGGAGCTGACCATGACCACAAGCTCTTCCTGGCTTGATGCACTTAAAATTTTTGTCTTTTCAACTTCAAGCAGTTTGATCTTTTCATCTAAGGCAATAATTCTATCTTTTGTTCCGTTCCCATTTGAATGTGCTATGTTGCTCTTTACATTTGAAAGATGAGCTACCATGTAATTAATACTTGAATTAAGGTAGAGTTTTGTGGCATTTAGAGCCTCTTCAGAATTAGGGTCAAGTTCTCCTGCCCTAATACGATTCCGAATCTTAAGAAAATCTCCTTTTGCTTCCCTGTATTCTTGCTTATGAGACTTGAGTTCTTCCTCTAATTGTTTTTTTTCCTGTTTATATTCGGAGATTTCGCTCCGATTTTTTACGCTGAGATTCTTCTCCTGTTGTTTCTCCTGTTGTTTCTCCTGTTGTTTCTCCTGTTGTTTCTCCTGTTGTTTCGAATTGGATCCAATATCGCTGACCTCGCCCGTATTGTCAGTCTCATTCTTGTATGAATTGCGGGCACCTTCACGCATATCCTGATTTTGGTTGCCGTTTCCATGTTCAGAAGAGTCTTTGGCAGCGAAGGAGCCCCCTGGTAGCAAACTCAGCAATGTTAGTATGACAGTAAAACAAGCCAGATATCGGACAACTCTTGATTTTTTCATCTGACTGCCTCCCTTTATAAGTTATTACACTGTTATATGAGTCAAGGTAAATATAAGCATTCTTTTTGGAATTAGCTCCATTAACAGATAGATATAGAATTTTAAGCTTTATAAAGCTCCTATTCCCTTGATAAAGCTTTAATATGCAGTTATTTTCTTTGCGATTCTCTATCAAGAAAGGTAAAAGATTTATATCAAAAAATCATTTGACACTGCGTGAATTATAGAAAGCTCTGTAGGTTCGCACTTGTATTCTTTCTCGTAATAGTGTTTCAAGGAAATGCAATTGCGGCCACGATTCACGGGACAGCTTACGAGTGGTATACTTTCAAGCCTCTTAATAATACAGTTGTAGAGATTAATTCTACCCCTGAGCAGAACTTTATTGCAACGGATTCTGAGTACTCTTTTAATCTCACTCCCGGAACCTATGCGATAAATGCCAGTTATTTTGAAGGAAACAGGGTTATTTACAAAGCTCAGGAAGTTGTTGTGATTTCAGATGAAGGAGAGTATGTACATGATCTTCTCCTGTTTCCACCCTATGATGATGAGGGGCTTTTGAACCAGGATGAAGTTGAAATCTTTGACCTGGGTTATGAAGAAACAGATCCTGTGTCTCAACCAGATTCTCAATATATCTTTTTAGCTCCTGCTTTTCTGGCTCTCATAATTCTGCTGCTGGCTGGGTACTTTTTAAAAAAGAGGCACGAAAAATCGGAAACTTTCTTTTATTCTGAAGGAGACCGAGAATCATACTTGCAGCAGCCTGAAAGCCCAAAAATTGATACAGAGTTTTCTGATGAGGCTACAACCGGTTCAGCAGACAACTTTATTGGAAGCTCGGAAGCCTACTCTGAGCAGTTTGATCAAAAACCAGAAGTAATTCCTGACACTGACAAATCTTTACAGCAGAGGAGCAAGCCTGAAGAAGAGATTCATAAACCAAAAGAAGAGACTCTGGATACTCCAGATGATACTCCAGATGATACTAAGGATTCTTATTTTCATAATGAAGACTCGAATAAGTCGAGTCCTGAAGCTCCGAAACACTCAAAGCACAACCTCCCTGATGACCTCAAGGAACTTTTGGAGCTGATCCGAGCTAGCGGAAATCGAATCACACAGAGAGAACTTAGAAAAAAATCCCCCTATTCCGAGTCCAAAGTCAGTCTTATGCTTTCGGACCTTGAGGAGCGTGGGCTCATTGAGAAATTCAAAAAAGGAAGGGGAAATATAATCCGTATTCCGGACATGCATATATTAAAGCAAAAGGAACGCGAAAGCAAGAAGAAATAAGTGGATACCACCATATAAGGGTTTTTTGCAGGGCTATAAACAGTAAACTATATAACTTAATTCATCTACTAATCAGCAGAAAGGGTTAACAATGTCTGGAGTACGCAGTATGTTTGAATACCTTTTTGATCTCTTAAGCCCTAGGACTGCTTACCAGACATAATTGCTTACTGGATATAAGAAGCGTAAGTATGCTACAGCTAATCAGAGCTACAGCTAATCGGAATAATAACAATCAGAGTAACAGGGCATCGCTTTGCGGGAATTTAGAAATCAGGTTATAAAAATAGTGTTTAAGAGGTTAGATAGCTGGACCAGAACCATAAACTCTGATGTTAGATAGCTGGATCAGAACCATAAACTCTGATGTTAGATAGCTGACTAGAACCGCATACTCAAATATATCACTTAAGCCCTGACAGTAAGTTGCTGGATACCAACACCGTAGATTGGTAAATTGTTAAAAATGCACAAGGGATTATTAAAAAATGTGCGAGGGACAACATGCGAGTTTCCATGGACATTGAGTTAAAAGATGTACCCGGGCAGATGCTTTTAGCCCTCCAGCCTCTTTCGGAATGTAAGGCTAACCTTATAACAGTAGTACATCACCATCAGAAAAGAACCCCCAGAAAAACCGTGCCCGTAAAGCTTGTACTTGAAGCCAGGCCTGAAAGCATTGAAACAATAAAGGCGAAGCTTGAAGAAAACGGGATTAGAGTAGTAAGAGTCGGAGAACACCGTTTCAGGGAAAGCATTAACGTAGTGCTCATAGGGCATGTGGTTCATACCGGGATCCGGGATACGATTGATGAGATTGACAGGACAGGCTATGCTGAGGTTGTGGATCTTTCCCTTTCCATGCCAGGTATCAATATGCTTTCTTCAGCCCTCATGAAAATCGATGCTGTGAGTAAAGAGGATCTGCAGAAAGCGCTAACCATCCTCAAAGAAGTCTCAACAAAAAAAAACCTGCTTATGGTCCTTCCAATCGATATCCAGGCCTGAAAAATAGTATTAGGAGATTTGAAAACATGAAAACAGTGTACTGTTCCATTCTCGGGTTCGGTGCAATCGGACAGGGTGTGGCCGAAATACTCCTTATGAAAAAAGAGTACCTTGAAAGTATCGGGCTGGAAGTAAAAGTGGTTGCCATTGTGGACTCAAAAGGCGCTACTGTTAATCCTGAAGGCGTGGACCTTGCTGACTGCCTTGCCAGGAAGAAAAAAAGTGGAACCGTAGCTCTTGAGAAAATCTCCGGAGTCGAGGCCATTCAATCCGTATCCCATGAACTGGTAATCGAGACCACTCCTACAAATATACAAACCGGCGGAGCAGGTCTGCAAAATATGCTTGCAGCCTTCCAGACCGGAAAAGACGTTATTACTTCTAACAAAGGACCTCTTACCCTTAAGTACAGGGAACTCATGGAAACCGCAAAGGCAGCAGGCTCACATTTCAGGTTCGAAGCGACTGTCGGCGGTTCAATGCCTATTATCAATCTGTCAAATGAGGTGCTTGCAGGAAATAAAGTTAAAAGCATTAAAGGAATCCTGAATGGGACCTGTAATTATATCCTGACAAGAATGCTGGAGGAAAGGGCAAGCTACAATGATATTCTTGCCGAAGCCATGCAGCTTGGAATTGCTGAAACCGATCCCACTTATGATGTGGAAGGAATTGATACCGCCTGCAAACTTGTAATTCTTGCCAACGCGGTTTTTGGACTTGATGCCACTTATAACGATGTCGAAGTTACAGGAATCACGAAAGTCACGCCTGAAGCCCTTGAGATGGCTTATGAAAGAGGGCATGTGATCAAACTCATAGGGGAAGTCAGCAGGGAAAGAATTCATGTAGCCCCCAGGCTTGTACCTATTAACCATCCCCTTGCAGTCGGGGGAACCCTGAATGTGGCGTCGGTAGATACCGAACTTGCAGGAGAAATTACGGTTACGGGTAAGGGTGCAGGCCCAATTGAGACCTCAAGTGCGATTCTCAGCGATCTGATTGCAATTTACGGGAACTGATTGGTTAAGAATTCAGGTTTTGCCCGAATTCGGAAAAAAATAAAATTAAAAAGTTGCGTGGATTATGACAAGTTTCAGGGAATTTGCAGAAACCTGCCAGGCGATTGAAAAAATCTCGGGTACTATTGATACTACAAACCGGGTTGCTGACCTTCTTAAAAAGGTTGACATAGAAGAGCTGCCCACTACAACTCATTTTATAATGAGCAAGGTTTTTCCTGCCTGGAGTGGAAAGCAACTGGGAATTGGCACAAGCTTGCTATATACTTCGCTCTCCAGAGCCTCGGGAATGCCTGTAAAAAACATACAAACTCTTATCCGGACTACAGGAGATATTGGAGATACCGCCCTTCTTATACTCAAGGAAAAAAGGAAAAATCAGGTTACTTTTTCTTCTTTTCTCGAAGAATCCCCCGAATTTTCAATAATGGAAGTTTATAACCGCTTCAAAATCGCTTCCGAAGCCTCGGGGAAAGGTTCTCAGGAAATTAAGATAAGAAACCTTCAGTTTCTCTTCAACTCCTCGACTCCAAGAGAAGCTAAGTATATCGCTAGACTTGCGCTTGAGGAGCTCCGTATAGGCGTTGGGGAAGGGGTTGTAAGGGATGCAATTGCAAAAGCTTTCTCTGTACCTGCGGATGTGGTTGAGCACGCCTTTATGGTTACGAATGACCTAGGGATAGTCGCTGCAACTGCAAAAGAAGGCGGGTTGGAAGCCCTAGAACGTCTCGGAATTGAAATCAACCGCCCGATAAAAATGATGCTCTCGCAGATCAGTCCTGACATAGATGCCGATATAAGGGATATGAAAGAGGTTGCAATTGAATGGAAATTCGATGGGGCAAGAGTCCAGGTCCATAAGGATGGAGATTCAGTTACGCTTTTTTCACGAAAGCTTGAAAATGTCACAGATTCCCTCCCTGACCTTGTAGAGATAGTCCGCAAGCATGTGAAGGCTGAGTCTGCAATCCTTGACGGAGAAGCCGTCGCAGTGGACGAAGACGGTAAGCCCAGGGCATTTCAGGAGATTCTTAAACGTTTCCGGCGCAAGTACAATGTGGAGGAAAAGGCTCTTAGTATACCTATTCAGCTTAACCTTTTTGACATCATGTACTTAAATGGCAAAACCCTTATTGATCTGCCTTTGTTTGAGCGTCGAAAGTTACTTGAATCCTGCGTGGAAAGCTCGGTTGAGAATTCAAAATCCATCAGTGTGGACAAACAGATAATAACCGGAGATATCGAGGTTATAGAACAGATCTACAGGGAAGCCTTAGAAGCCGGGCACGAAGGCCTCATGGTCAAAAATCCGAACTCGCTTTATTCCCCTGGCAAGCGCGGCAAAAATTGGCTTAAGAAAAAGCCTCTTATGGAAACCCTCGATCTTGTAGTGGTTGGAGCGGAATGGGGCTTTGGAAGGCGTGCAAATCTCATAGGCTCTTACACGGTTGCCTGTTATGACCCCAAAAGTTTGCGTTTTCTCCAGATCGGAAAAGTGGGTACTGGCCTGACCGATGAACAGCTTAATGAGCTCACAGAGATGCTTTCCGGGCTCATGGAAGGCGGAGAAGCAGGCGGAGTGTTTGCAATCAGGCCGAAAATAGTCCTGGAAATTGCCTTTGAGGAAATCCAGAAAAGCCCAAATTATAACTCAGGTTTTGCACTGCGTTTCCCGCGCTTTGTCCGCATAAGAAACGATAAAGACCCAGACGAAGCGGATACAATCCATAGGATCGGAAAGGTATATAGTCAGCAGTTGAAAAGGCTTTAACGTGTTATGTGGCTATCGCTTCCGTTTTACGGCGGCCACATTACATTTTAAATATTTTTTCAATATAGTTTAAAGCTTTTATCTTCTCTGTCTTTAAAGTATAGGCTTATTTTCCTGCTTATTGTGAAACGTTCCAGCTAAATGCGGTAACTTTTTAATATTTAAGATTGTCTAGGCTTACGATCAAAACTTTCTCATTTATTTCGAGTTCATTTTTTATTCTGACTGCATCTTTTTCTGGAATCCAATAATTTGGTACTCCCGTAGTATTCG
>DADO01000120.1:0-166 GCA_002509325.1 Methanosarcina sp. UBA402
ACCACTAATAGACTGTGGAAGAGTCAGGGGAACTATCTGAAGAGATTCTATTGGGGAGAAAAGACATTGTGGAGTGATGAATATTTTGCTTCAACAATAGGAAATGTAAGCAAAGAAACGGCAGCGGCATATATTAGAAATCAAGGATGAGGTTGACGGCATTCAT
>DADO01000120.1:361-3293 GCA_002509325.1 Methanosarcina sp. UBA402
CTTTCTGTCTTATCGTCTGTAAAACACATATGAAATTCTTCGAATAAGCAGGCACAAAGAAATGAAACTACTTGAAAGCCTTTTCATGCCAAGGAGTCTATGAAAAAGGAAATAAGCTGGGGAAATCAAGGAAAAAGAAAAAAAGAAAGGAAGGGAAAGAAGTGAAATCAGATAATGATTGCAGCTGTCTTTTCATCCTTTTCTTCATCAAAGTCAGTAACCAGGGCTTCGGTTGTAAGTAACATTCCTGCAATTGAGGCAGCGTTCTGGAGGCCACTTCTGACTACTTTCGTAGGATCAATGACTCCTGCTTCGAAAAGGTCTTCAAAGGCATCCTTCTTTGCGTTATACCCGAAAAACACGCTGGACTCGGCTCTGATAGTTGCAACGACTTCTGCGCCTTCGCGGCCTGAGTTTTCAGCGATCTGGCGTACAGGTTCCTCGATAGCTCTCTGGACTATCCTTACACCTACTTCCCTGTCGCCTTCGAGCTTCAGGGAACCCAGAGTTTCAGCTGCACGGAAAAGACTTATTCCGCCCCCGGTAACCACTCCTTCTTCAACTGCAGCTTTTGTGGCATTGAGAGCATCGTCAATCCTCATCTTCTTCTCTTTTAATTCAGTTTCGGTTGCAGCTCCCACCTTGATTACTGCGACCCCGCCTCCTAACTTTGCCTGGCGTTTTTTGAGTTCGGTCTTCCTGTAATCCGTGTCTGCAATGTTTACCTGGGCTTCGATAAGCTTGACTCTTTCATCAATCTTTGCTTTGGCGCCCCTGCCTTCCACAATAATGGTTTTATTGTTGTCAACTGTGATTTTCCGGGCACTTCCGAGCATATAATCATCGAATTCCTCAAGCTTCATGCCTTTGTCTTCACTGATTACCTGCCCGCCGGTCAGCACAGCAATATCTTCAAGCATCTCCTTCCTCTCGTTTCCAAATCCAGGAGCCTTGACAGCGCAGACCCTCAGTGCTCCGCGAATGATATTCAGGATAAGGGCAGCCTGGGCATCCCCATCAACATCATCAGCAATGATAAGGAGAGAGCGGCCTTCAGAGGCAACTTTTTCAAGAACCGGGACGATCTGTTTCATGCTGTTAATTTTCTTGTCTGTAATCAGGACATAAGGATCATCAAACTCGCAGATCATCTTCTCGGTATCAGTAGCCATATAAGGGGAGACAAAACCTCTGTCGAATTGCATGCCTTCTACAACGTCCAGGCTGGTTTCCATTGTTTTGGAATCCTCAACCGTGATTACTCCGTTATAGCCCACTCTTTCCATAGCATCGGCGATCAAATTGCCTATCTCTTCATCATTATTTGCAGAGATCGTAGCCACCTGTATGATTTTTTCCTTGCTTTTTACTTCAACGCTCTTGCTCTTGAGATAGCCTACGACCTCTTCTGTTGCAAGCTCAATACCTTTCTTAACCCCTATTGGATTTGCTCCGGCACTGATATTTTTAAGCCCTTCCCGGATCATGCTCTGAGCAAGGAGAATTGCAGTAGTTGTTCCATCTCCGGTATTATCCTGGGTTTTGGAAGCAACTTCTTTGACAAGTTTTGCCCCCATATTCTCGAATTTGTCGCGGAGTTCGATTTCCTTTGCAATGGTTACCCCGTCATTTGTGACCACAGGTTTTGTGCTTTTGTCAAGCACAACATAACGTCCTTTCGGCCCGAGAGTAATCTTGACGGTATTTGCGACTTTGTCCACCCCGTTCAATAATGCCTTTCTAGCACTTTCATCAAACATTATCTGCTTTGAAGCCATCCATATTCACCTGGATTAAAATCAAATTTTTTCCTGAATAAATCTGAATATACCTTTAAGTTTCATCAAAAGATCGAATACACCTTTACACTATATTCTTCAGAATAGGCCTCACTCAACATCATTCTTCAATGACTGTTGCCAAGATGTCCTTAAAGTCAACAAAAAGATACTCTTCACCGTCAACTTCAATTTCATCTGATTGGTATCCCCCGTAGATCACATGGTCGCCTTTCTTCAGGGGGAGTTCTTTTCCGTCTTCAAAAGTCCCTACAGCAATAACAATACCTTCTTTTTTCTCCTGCCGTGCAGACTCAGGGATATAGATCCCGCCTTTTGTTACTTCTTCTTTCTTCTGGTGTTTGAGCAAGACTCGTTCGCCAATAGGTCTGATAATCACTGTGTTGTTCCTCCTTATGTGTAAGTAGCCCCATATTAGCTGAACATTAACTGGTAGCTATGAGTAAGTATGGTATTGGACAAATATTGGGGTATTGTGCGCCCAACTATTTGCATATAATGTGGAACTCATATTTAAAAATTACCGAGAAAATAAACACAATATCCAAGAAATCGAAACGATGTCGATAAAATACAAAAAAATTATATATACTAGATATTCTAAAATATACACTGATGGTTCAGCAGATAATCCTCAGACACCTTGAAAAACCTCAAATTAAAAGTCTGGAAGAGGACCTTTTATGGTTATGCGATAGTTTTGGCTTTTCTTCAGGCAGGGATACAGAAAATACCGCTACCAGGATAGTTTTTAGCCTGCTTGACAAGATCTCAAATGATGAGATAACTTCCTCAGAAGCCCTTGCCGAGAATCTTGATATAAAAACATCAAGAGTAAACCATCATCTCAGGAATCTAAATAATTCTGGCCTCCTTTACAGGAAAAAACGTCTAATATATTTGCGAGGAGGTAGCCTGAAAGCTGCAGTAAAAGAAATGCGAAAGGACTCGGAAAGAATTTTTGATGAGCTTGAAAGCATAGCTGAAGAGATAGATTCCAGAATAGGGATCAAAAACCGATGAAAAAATAAGATAAAGCCGATAAGAAAATTAAGGCTCTTCGCTGTTTCGAGTGGGTAACTTATATTTAACTCTGAATGTTGAAGTGTCATATATAAGATATTAAAATAGTT
>DADO01000125.1 GCA_002509325.1 Methanosarcina sp. UBA402
CTTCATTCTTCGTCATGTATTCGGAATTGAACTGGAACACATCGGTAATGTGGTCGAACTGCTTCGTGCACTTCTCCGGCTTCACTATAACAAAATCACAATACCAGAACTTCTGTCTGACCGACTTGTCCAGATGCTGAAACAGCGTGGAGTTTTTCATGAATGGCCTCTGGAAGAGATTGTTCCTGATGAGAAGGCGTTCTTCGCATTCCTGCAGGAACGTTGGCCGGTTTTCCTCGACAGTCTTTCACCTAAAGAAGCATATGGGAAATCTTCAGATACTGATTTCAAATATCCAGGCCCGGATGTTTTGCCCTTTGACCATCAGGATATTCGTGTTTACATTGACAATTTGTTTGTCGAGGGGAAACTCACTCCGGTTCAGAAGCCTGAAATCAATATCGAAGCAAATTCCTGGATTCGAAGCGGAATAGCCGAGACAAAAGCTGAATATGATGACCTCCGCATAAATCGCCTTATAATGCTTATTGAAAAAGATTCACCAAATAGAGATTCGAGGTACTCTGATTGGTTGGAATTCGCTATGAAGTGGGCCGAGTTGGAGGCTCTCATTCACCAGGACTATCAGGCAAAGGAATGGGAACAAACCAAGAGATCGGCATTAATCTCAACAATGCCTTCGCTGAATGGTTGAATGATTATTACGAAGGTTTGGCCAATCTCCCTTCAATGAATCTTGCCATGCTTCACCATGTTCCACGTATGCTTGAAAGGGAACTGGAAGACGAACCCGGTAAAGGGGTTGCACTGATTGTCGTGGATGGTCTCTCCCTTGAACAGTGGATCACCATCAGGCAGGTCCTTCTTGAGCAGAACCAGAGCCTCATAATGAGGGAATCGGCAACCTTTGCCTGGATTCCTACTATCACTTCAGTATCCAGACAGGCGATATTCGCTGGAAATATCCCCTACTACTACCCCTCATCGATCAATACGACGAACAAAGAGAGTAGCCTCTGGCGGCAATTCTGGGAAGGAAATGGATTGTCCCGGCTCGATATCGGATATAAAAAAGGGCTGGGAGATGGCGATATTGTCAAAGCTATTGATGATACCTTGAACCCTGGAAGAACTAAGGTTCTCGGTTTGGTAATAGACAAAGTTGACAAGATTATGCATGGAATGCATCTCGGTGCAGTTGGAATGCACAATCAGATCAGACTATGGTGTCAGGAGGGTTCCCTCAATTCCCTTATTGGTTACCTTCTGGATCAAGATTATCAGGTATGGCTTACATCAGACCACGGTAATATTGAATGCTATGGTAAAGGAAAACCTTCAGAAGGGGCTATTGCCGAAACACGTGGTGAAAGGGTTCGAGTCTATCCAACTCCCGAACTTAGAGACTCTGTTGCCAGTTCATTTACTTTTGCTCGTAAATGGGAGCCAATTGGCCTTCCAAAAGACTATTTCCCGCTGGTTGCCGGGGGAAGCAGTGCTTTCATCAATAAAGGGGAAAAGATAGTTAGCCATGGAGGTATCTCCATTGAAGAGGTTATCGTGCCTCTGGTGAAATTTGAAAGGAAGACTCGTTAATGAGCAAAAGACATGAAAAAATTGGCATAAAGCAAGTAATTCGTCTTGAATGGATGGATCATGTACTCAATATGCTCCTTGCCGGCATGGAACCCGAAGCAATTAGAACCGAGCTAAAAGACTATCTTGCCGATAAAAAACAAAGTGGTGGCACGGGGGAGAGAGGTGAAAAAACCTATTTGATGGCAATAGGCCCTTTATCAGCCTGGTTTGATCCAGAACCCGAATTAGTTGATTTTCGCAATCTTGCACTTGTGCTGGCATCCAAACTCCAACAAAAAGAGTGGCTGCCCCTGCACTGGGCCATATTATCCGCTGCATATCCATTCTGGTTTAATGTTGCAAAACAGACTGGTCGCTTGCTGAATCTTCAAGAAAAGGTTACACAGAGGCAGATATTCAATCGGCTTAAAGAGCAGTACGGAGATCGTGAAACAGTTTCCCGAAATGCACGTTATGCAGTTCGTTCATTTGTTGCGTGGGGGGTTCTAAAAGACACGAAGTCCAAAGGTTCTTATGAGAAATCAGATACTCTGATGATTCAAGACAGAGATTTGGCTATTTTGCTTCTAGAAGCAGCATTACATGCTATACCTGAAGGAAAAGGAGCTTTAGGGCTACTGATAAACTCTCCAGCTTTCTTCCCCTTCCAGCTTCCAATGCTCACCGGAGACCTCATCACTAAGAGTGCATCTGGTATCGATGTTGTTCGCCATGGTCTGGATGACGAACTTCTGAAATTGGAGAAAAGGAAATAAACCTTCCCACACCACCTTCACTTTTCCCTCTCCTCAAAAAACCCAGTAAGCAAAACCTTTCTCTTTCCTCTATTCCTCTCCTACACCTCCAACACTCTCACCCCCCTGATCATGGCAAACGAATCAATAACTTCCTTCACATCAACCAATTTCTCAACAGATATTCTCAGTAAACTCCAGAACCTCCTCCTGAATCTAATTAATCTAACTTATTCCCGGTCGCTAGCAAAGATTTTGCACACCGGGGTCCGGTTTGAAAATCTCACGATCTAGAGATTTTGTTGCGGATTGGTTTGTTGAAGGATCAAAAACTAATAAACGGTAGGTGGGGGAGAGGGGAGCGGTACGCTCGGGAAATATATTTTTACAGAAATAGTTAGTTTCTTAAAGATGTGTATTCTGCATTGTCTCGTCTGAAGGTAACGAAGATTCAGTGCCAGTCAATCAAATTTTGCACAAAATTGATTAGTTCAAAATAGTTATTTAAAATTAAAGGTGCTCAAGCAATTCCTCTAGTGAAACATCAGCCTGTTTCAAGACTGCGTTTAAGGTAGATTCTTTAATAGGATCGTGAAGTGGTACAGTGACCAGGTTTAATTCTCTTTGCAAAATTACATGGCTTCCTTTCTGCCTTACAACGACAAAACCCAGTTTTCCGAGAGCTCTTATAACCTTCTTTTCAGAAAACTGAAGGCAATTTAGCCAACTTAAACCTCCACTGTAGCAATTTCTCCCAGTACCTGAGCCTGTTCTCTTGTTACTTCCAGAACAAGCTGGATAGCTTCGTAGTTAATTTCGTTTTATATCTCTTCGCCTTTAGTGTTCTCTTGTTACTTCCAGAACAAGCTGAATAGCTTCCTTAACGTTTTCAAGTGCCTCTTCTTTGGTATTTCCTTCACTGATAGCGGCAGGAATTTCAAGGCACTGGGCGGTATAGCCTTCTTCATCAGATTCTTCAAGTTTAATTGTGAACCGCATAGAGATCAATGGGTGATTTTGATATTAATATACTTTTTAATTCCAAAATTCACATCGTTTACTCCAATCCTTAATCTCTGGGGAATCGAAATTGAAAAAAATAATTACTGAATGATGGAGGATGAGCCTGATGAGTAAATTCACTGTCGTTGTTGAACAGGATGAAGATGGAATTTACATAGCTTCTGTGCCCGAACTTCCGGGCTACCATACTCAGGCTAAAACACTTGGTGAGCTAAATGAAAGAATAAAAGAAGCAATTGAGCTTTACCTTGAAGTTAAGCCTGAAAAGTAAAACTAAAAACCGGTTATTCTCTTCCTTCTCTCCCAACATCTACCAGCCTCTCGTTTGCGGTCAGGATCTCGACTCCAAGTTTGCTGAAATCTTTATCATGGGTTACGAAAACCATATTTTTTGCGCGGCAGATTTGAGCAAAGAGAAGGTCGTTAAAATCGTATTTTCCCTGCTCAAAAAGATCCATGACTTCAGGAAGATCTATAGCCTGCAGTTCAGGATCGCAGGCAAGGGTACTTCTGAGAATTTTTCTTACGTTATAAGCTATTTCTTGGGCAATTACCCTGAAGGTCAGAGAATTTCGAAATTCCTTAAACCTTGTAAACTCAGTCTGTTGTTTGAACTCGATTCGGGAGAAGGCGTTTATGAACTCCGAAATTATCATACAGTTAATATAAATCGTGCCGTCAGAGTTTCTGATTTCTTTCAAAGCCCTGGAATAAGCGTCCGACCGCTGGTCAGGCCAGCCGATTGGGCCGTAGATATACAGCCAGATATTGGTGTCAAAGAAGTAGTCTTTGCCTTCGGGAAAATTGTAATTCTCTATGGAATGAACCTTTACAGGAACAGGTTTTGTGAGCCTGGATCCTCCGGCGCGAAGCCTTGGACGGCGTTTAACTGGGAAAATGGTTGCACGGTGAACGCTCTTACGCATCCTCTTCTCCCCCAAGCACATCTTTCAGTGCCTTTCTGCAGGTATATGCACGCTCAAAATAGGTTTTCGCCCGTTCGATAACCCTTTTGAGGATGATCTCATCCTCCTTGGAGATATCCGTGAACAAGAGGCTGCTCTCAATCCGTTCTACAGGAAAACAGCCGTAAAGTTGTCCGATTGCCGAATTCAGAAAAGTAGGTGTTAGCTCACTCGTTTCTGTAAAAGATAGTTCAATCTTCTTATTTTCGCAGAGCGCTGCTGTAATTATCTCGTAAACTTTCTGCCCGTCACAGGCGGCAACGCAGCAGTTTTCCCCGACAGTTTCAAAAACGTTAATCTTTATCCTTTCTTCCGTAGGTATCCCCATATGCTTTATACTCGCAAGGGTTTAAAAAGCTCAGGGTTTAAACCCAAAACCCGGGCACTTGAAAAACTGCCTTATCTCTTCGCATTGCCACATATTTAAACATTCATAGATATTGAATTTCAATCGGCCTTTCTAAAGAAGAGCCAGCCTTTTTCACCTTTTCCGTACTTTGTCCGAATCAAAACGTAGGTCCCTTTTAATTTATCTCCTTCAAGCACCACCACAATTTCCCTTTCCTCGCGTTTCAAAAGCTCAAAAGTTCCCCTGTCCCAGATCTCAACCGTGCCAGCTCCATATTCTCCTGCCGGGATTTCTCCCTCAAAATCGGCATATGCCAGAGGATGGTCTTCAGTCTCGATAGCAAGCCTTCGGGTGCCTGCCTCTTTCGGAGGCTCCTTTGGCACAGCCCAGCTTTTCAAAACCCCGTCCAACTCCATACGGAAATCGTAATGAAGGTTGCGTGCATCGTGGCGCTGAACCACAAAAATCGGTTTGTCAGAGCACTTCCTGGAATCGAAAGCAGACGGCTCAGGAGTCTTATTAAAATGTCTTTTCTTCTCATACTCTTCAAGCATGGAGGATCAATAGAAAATATGGTTTTAGTGAGATAAAGGTTAATATGCCCCTAGCTTAAACTTATTTCAGATTTATCTAAACTTATTTCCTACTTCTAGCCAGAGCATAGTCTGCATAGATTTTCAAAAACTCTTCGTCAGTTTGCAGGAGCACGGTTTCAAACATGGCTACATGGATTTTTTCTTTTCTGGCAATGTCAAGCAGGACTGCACGAATCTCCTCGCTTTTTGCCAGGTTTGCCATCTGCTCATAGACATTGATAGCGTCCAGCTCCGCAATCATGGCAGCTCTAAGGATCTCTTTATCAATATCTTCAGGTCTGGTTTTCTCAAGGTCTACAAGTACTTCCGAAAGCAGATTTTCACCCCCATAAAATGTACCCTATAAGGTATGTAAAGACAAAGGTAATGTTTCTTTCTATTGGAGATACCAACCTCAGTCAGAAAGTGTGTTAAAATTAATTAGCTGAAATTAAATTCAGACCAGTGAAACTAAAGATTTGGATAATTAATACAATCTACATCATTTATATATTTATTTAGAGATTTATTGATCTAATTACATATCTTTTTATTTAACTGCCTTATTATTTTATTAGTGTTTTGCAATTTTTACTCTCTTTAATTTACTCTTTTTAATCTCTCTTTAATTTATTCTTTTTAATCTCTCTTTAATTTACTCTTTTTAATCTCTCTTTAATTTACCTTCCTTAAACCAGGGCAAACGTTTTCGCTAGTTAACAACCCATAGCTAGTTTTGTAAGGAGCTTATACGAGTGAAAAACATGAGTGAAAAGTCAGAGTACATAATAATAAAATGCACCCAGTCAGAAAAAGACTTATAGACAAATCTCATAAATAGTTCTACATATCAGTCATAAAATTATTCCTAAGATATACATTCAGATATACATTCCGGCCAGCGCTGGGAAAATCTTTACAGGCTGACCAGGAGACAATTTCACAGAGGCCAGCAATCTTGAAAAGAATAAAATCCTCCCTGCTTAAGAAAATAAAATATTTTCTGCTTGTGCTTATGGTTTTGATTTCATGCTTACCTGCCAGCGCAGGTTTTGTTGCAGGAAGTGTCGAAGACCCTGAAATGCTGCAGAACTGCACATTTTCTGTTGAGTCTGTGGTTGAATCTGTGATTGAAGCGGCCCCAATGAACCCTAACTTTCTGGAAAACTGGAAGCCTGACTCGATTGAATCTTTTTCTTTTGAGAATAGATATGGACAGATTCCAGGCACTGGGTATAAGCCCTCGCCTGTAAACCTGTCAGGACTTGCAAGCCCTGAAGGAAGATCTTTGCTGAAAGCCTCAGGTTCAGAGCTTCCGCCTATTTATGACCTGCGCAAGGAAGGAAAAGTAACAGCCACAAAAAACCAGGGAAAGGATGGAAGCTGCTGGGCCTTTTCAAGTATTGCTTCTCTTGAATCTTACATTCTGGGAAAAGAAGGAAAAAGCTATGATTTTTCCGAAAACAACATGAAAAACCTTGTCTCAAACAGTTATCCGCAGGGTTTTGATTTTACCCCGAATGAAGGTGGGAACGCATTCATGTCAACTGCATACCTTTCCCGCTGGAGCGGGCCAGTAAATGAATTTGAAGACCCTTATAACGAGTCCTCTACCTATTCACCCGCAGGACTTCAGGTACAGAGGCATATACAGGAGATACTTTTCTTGCCTGGAAAAACAGAGCCTCTAGATAATGAAGTTCTCAAAAGGGCACTTCTGGAGTATGGGGCTGTGTACTCCACAATGTATTGGAATCAAATGAATTATCAAGGAAGAAACTATACTTACCAATACGCCCTAGGCCTGCCTGTCAATCATGCTGTAACCATTGTGGGCTGGAATGATTCTTTTGACAAAAACCTATTCAAGCAGGTTCCACCCGGAAACGGGGCTTTTATAGTGAAGAACAGCTGGGGTGACACCTGGGGAGAAAACGGGTATTTCTACATTTCTTACTACGACAGAAAACTTGGATACAATGAGAATGCAGTGTTCACAGCTGAAAGTAAGGATAATTATGACCATGTCTACCAGTATGACCCTCTGGGATGGACAGTATCAAAAGGATATAAATACCCAGGAAACCTGATTGCCTGGGGAGGCAACGTTTTCTCCTCTGAAAGAAATGAAAACCTCAAAGCCATAGGATTCTATACCACGGACCTTAATACGGCTTACGAGATATATGTCTACAAAAATCCTGTTTCTGGCCCTATGAATTCGGGACAGAGATTCGTTGTACAGGAAAGCGGCAGATATTCCTTCCCAGGATATCATACACATGTGCTGAATTCGGCAGTGCCAATGCGTGCAGGAGAGAGATTTTCAATAGTTATAAAATTCATTAACCCATCGGCTTCAGATCCTCTTGCAGTCGAACAGCCTGTAGCCCATTACAGCAGCAAGGCAAGGGCAAGTCCCGGAGAAAGCTATGTAAGCCCTGACGGGGTCAGGTGGGAAGATATATCCAGCAATTCGAAGGCAAATCTCTGCATTAAGGCTTTCACAACCAGTAATGAGTTTCCTGAGGCTGACTTTTCTTCAAACACCACCTCAGGAATGTATCCTCTTACGGTTCAGTTCACTGACCTTTCAAGCAACGCCCTTTCCTGGAAATGGGATATGAACAGTGATGGAAAAATTGATTCAACAGTCCGGAATCCGGTTTACACCTACGGGTCTTACGGAAACTATACCGTTTCTCTAACTATTGGTAACAGTAAAGGATTCGACACTAAAACAAAACACGATTATATAAAAGTGATTCCTCTTTCAATTAACTCATACAGTCCCAGAAGAGATATTACAGGCTATATAGGAGAGAAGCAGGAGTTCAGTATCAATACAAACTATGCCTGCAATGTAAGCTGGTATCTTAACGGAGAAAGCAGGGGTTCTGAATCTCAAGTTAAAAAGAGTTCACACTCAGAGAGTATCCGTTTCCCAGGAACTCATAATGTTACAGCAATTGCCAAAACCAGGGATGAAAATGTTACACAGAGCTGGGACTGGACGGTTCGTGCCTGGAATCCCTGGGATAATCCGACTTCCCATGAAGGGAAAAAAATAAGTACCAAAGAACTGCAGGAAGCTATCCATATCTACCACAATGGATTACAGATCCCTGAAACCGGAGCGGAACTCACGAAAGAGAGGCTCAAGGAACTTATAATTCTCTGGAGGGAAGGATCAGGGAAATGAAGACTCTTGCTATAAAAATAGAAGGAAAAGAAAGGAGAAAAACAAGCCAAAAAAGTAAAGGAAAGAAAGAAAAACTTGGAGACAAGTTTAGCATTCCTGGATTTTGTCTTCTTTTTCCAGAGCCAGTTCGATTCCTTCCCCAATTTTAATATTCATGAGGAAATCATCAACAGTTGCAAGTAGGGAGCCTATTTTCTCGGAATGAAACCGGACAGCAACCCTCTCATCATTGATTTCACTTTCCATACTCCTGAGATTGTCCGGAGAAAGCGCTTGCAGAATTCTGGCAGCGGACCTTCTTGATTCGGGGTCTGGAAATTCAATTATACCTGTAATTTTCATAAGCAATCCTCATCGTTTTGCTAACTTTTTATTTTTATCATTTTTATTATCATTTTTAATTTCTTATTCCCTTTGCTCTCTTTTACTTATTCCTTTACCTTCTTTTTCTCACTTGACATCCGTTGCTTGCTCTTTGCCTCTTTTTTATTTCTGGTTTCTTATTTTTTACCTTGTCCTTCCTTTTTCGGGTTTTCGAATCTGGCCACCTATGATTTGGTCGGCAATGTTCAGGAATTCCTCTGCAGTGCCAATGGGGATTGCAGCACCAGAAGCTACACTGTGCCCACCTCCGCTTCCACCGACTGCGCTTGCAGCTTCCCTCATTGCGAAAGCAAGGTCAAGGCCCATTGAGACAAGTTCGCGAGTACCTCTTGCCGAGACTTTCAGGATACTTTCGGATTCGTTTATGCAGATGAAGGGGAGTTCAGGATGAAGGTAGCGGACAACAGTGCTTGCAAGGCTCCCTGTAGAAAGGGCATCAACAGTAATAACGTACCAGAGATTTTCCCCTTTGCGAATTTTCTCTATATTTTCCCTGATGTCCAGTGCAAGCTTCCTCTCGTGTTCATTTTTAAGAGAGAGGGATTCATTGACAATTCCCTGGTCTTTCAGGCAGAGGAAAATAGCCAGCCCATAGACTTTCTGCTTTCCGCATGTGTTAAGAATAGAGATAAAATCATAAACGTTTCTTACAAGTTCCCGGTTCAGGAGTAAAACTTCTCCTATAACAGCTTCAATAGCTTCCGGGCTTGCCTGCTTTACAAGTTTCAGGGCAACCGCATTGGCAAGCCTGGACACTTCCTCTTCAGATAAGTCTTCAATCTTTCCTGAAAGCCCTAACTGGTTCAGAAATTCTTTAACTTTTTCAGGGTAGCCGGTTATATCCAGGAAAGGTTCGGTAGTGTTTGTAAGCACATTTACAAGATCTCCGTCTCCTACTTTGAGCCCCTTCCGGATAGATACAACCCCTGCTTTTAAGGCCTCTTCCAGAATGAAGGCATTCGCCGTTTGAAAAAGCTGCTTGTCTCCGACTGCACCTGCAATTGCCAGCCCTGCAAGATCAGTGTTATCGGGTGCCAGTTCCCTGGCTACCAGGTAACAGGTACCGGAAGCTGAGATATCAGTTGCCCCGTCGATCCCTACCAGATGGGCATTTACAACCGCTTTTGCAGGAGACTGCCCCACTGGCAAGTGGTGGTCAAGCACTATAACGTCGGCTGCTACCTTACCTATAAGCTCAGGCTGCCCGCTGCCCATATCACAAAAAATAACCAGTTCATCCCTGGAGGTGCTCCTGTTCACTTCTTCAATCACAGCTTCATCCAGCCTTCCAGCTATTGAAAGCTGGAAACAGATGCCTGTCCGCAGCAAGGCCTGTGCCATTATCCCGGCTGAGGTCAGCCCGTCAGCATCATTGTGTGAGACTACTCGCACAAATCTGTATTTCCGGATTTTTTCGGCTGCATTTTTTGCAAGATTTATCAGTTTCTCAAGCTCGCTCAAAATCCATCACTCAAAAGATTCAGTAACAAAGTCAAAAGATCGATTTAGATGATCGATTTAACACATGCTGCCAGAGCATAAGGATGCCAGTTTATACTGGCTTGATTATATAAAACACATGCCCCGAAAAACTATCGGGGGTCAACTTAATTAATTAGGAAATATATAAACTAAAAAGCAACAGGACCTCCTGCAGGCTTAGGACATCAGTAGTGTAGCGGTCATCACCGGGCGTTGCCAACGCTCGAACCCGGGTTCGAATCCCGGCTGATGTATTGCCCGAGTCCCGTCTCGGGAGGACGGTGTCCTTTTCGCTTCGCTCAAGAGGGTTAATTTACCCGAAATTCTTTTTGGATCGCGAAGCAGGCGTGATCAACCGCAAACTTTTTCAAAAAAAGTTTGATCAAAAACGACGTAACCGTGACGGCGTGGTCAACCGCAAACCTTTTGAGAAAAGGTTTGATCGAAAATCCCAGAGTAGCGGCGTGATGCTCGAGCAACTAATTTTTCAATTTCTTGGTCAGTATTAGTCTAGTCTGAATTTTCCGCGCCTTCCGTCATTTCCTCAATTGTGGAGCCTGAGGTCTATATGTAAATGGCTACATTAAAAACATATAACTGATAATGTAAAATTGCTATATTATTTCAGAGAAGTTGCATGTGAGAAAACAGGAGACTGCTGGAGAGCAGGGTTAAAAAAGAAGGTAAGCAGCTTTGAAGGCTGCTTTAAATTTGTTTTGAAATTACTGGATCAGACTTCTTTTTACTTCCTTCTCAGGACCTGATACACTGCTCCAAGAGCTCCAAGAGCTATTACAGACTCAAAACCTGGAATAGAACCCCATCTTGAGGGTTTTTTTGCATCAGATGCCGGTTTTGATTCCGAATCTTTAGAAGGAGAGGGATCTGCCGAATTGGAAGGTTCGAGTTCTATGTTCTCACCGGGTACGACAATTGTGAAGGAGCCGAAGCCCGGAGTCTTGGACTCAAAGAAATCGTAGGTACTGTCTTCACCAACCTTTTTCGTTTCAAGCTTGCTCCAGGTTTTGTCGTAGTGCCAGAGAGCCAGAGAGGTTTCATCTGCTCCAGAATTCTTGAGCCATGCTTTTTCGACCCTGAAACCAATAACTGCGTTTTCGATGCTATCAGGATTTGCGATTCCTCCTGAACCTACCCAGATGTTCACGTTCTTATAAACCGTGCCTTCAGGCAGGCTCGAAACCAGCTTGGACTGGCCTTTTAGCATTTCAACAATAGTAGTTATTTTTCCCAGGGTCTTTTTGGCATCAAACTCCACATACCTTATGCAGGTCACACCCTGTGGGAACTCGAATTTTACATGCTGCCCAGCAGTGACTGATTTCTGAGACAGTTCTTTGGCCGCGACGTTGCTCTGGGGTTCGGGGGAACCGCCTGCGCCTCCGCCGCTTGATTTGCCGCCTGAGCCGCCGCTGTAAGATTGACTGACAGTGATGGAACTGTCAGCAGGAAGGACAGGGAACTCAGCTTTGTTTATGTCTCTTAAAAGTCCCACAATTTTATGCGTACCTGTTGATGCCGGAGCTTTCAGGGTGTAGCTGAAGCTTTTTTCATTCATAAGCAGGAAGGAAACCTTGCTGCCATTTACAGTCACAGCTCTTTCCGGTAGAGTAGAGCTAACAAATGTGAAGCCAGCAGGAAGCTTTTCAATGACCTGGCCGGCAGCCCCGTAATCAGCTACATTGACTGTTACCTGGAACTCCTGATTGGGACTAACCATAGCAGGGAAAGTCCTTTCTGCACTGCCTGCACAAGCCGGAGCAGTACATAAAGTCAGGGCCAGGAGCAGAATAATGACAAACTTAAACTCAGGCCGTCTCATATCCGATCCCACCCATCAGCAAAGTATGCACCCAGAACTGCATATTTAATCCCGCTGGATACATCGTTATTGTTTACAAGGTTCTTAATTTCCTCAGGAGAGAAGACCCCGTCGGCGCCTCCGAACCTTGTTGCGAGTTCATTTTCTTTCAGTACCGTGATGGAAATACTCTCTTTATCTATGGCACTGCTTCCAGAGGGGGCAGCAGCCGTAAAGACGAATTTGAAATCACCTGGTACAGTACTTTTCACATCACAGGTATAGAGGTCTCCACCCTCTGACTTCAATGAAACCACGCCCTGTCCTATGGGGATAAGGTCGATAGTTACTGATGCTACTTCAGAGGATTTACCCACAACTTTTGCCCTGACGGCTGAGAAGTCCTTTCCGTCATTCAGAATGAATTTGGGGGATGCAGATAAAGTTTCTATAGTTGGGGGTATAAAACTTCCATAGAAAGTCAGGTCAAGTTTAGTTGGCACAGCACCGTGCTTGTAAGTTGCAGAAACAGGCTCTGATGCGACGCCTCCGAGCTTGAAAGTTATTGCTTTTCCATTATCTTGCTCGGTACCGTTAACTGCAACCCTATACTCCCCAGACTCTTTAAGAGGGTTCGAGCCAACAAGCCTGGAATCTATATATGCAGAAATTATAATCCCGGGGCCCGCATTTGCAGCATCTCCTTTCAAGTCTCCTTGAAACACATGGGGGATAGGAGGAAGAGGAGGGTTAGCAGATGCAGCCGGAACAAGGGACATGCCCAGTAGCAGAATAACCAGGCATGATAAAATTTTTAAATATTTGTCCTTGATCGTCATCATGTCACCTTGAAATTTTTACATTACTTATGCAGACTTTTTTTGAAAAAGTCCTTCAGGGATTCTTTTTAGATCCCCTCCCGAAATCGGATCCGAAAGCGAGCAGAAGTATGCCTGCAACCGCATAAACAATAAGGAAACCTGGAGCACTTTCTGGTTTAGGAGAGTTTTCGGAAGATTCTGCTGCCTTTTTATCTTCGGAGTTTTCGCTCGAATTTTTCGAAGCCGTTAAACTCGGCTCAGGGATCGAAGTTTTAATTACCTCGGCTTTGGACCCCTCTGAGGAAACTCCCTGTTCTTTATCACCTGTCGAAAGATTTGGACCTGTTTTTAAATTTGAATTACTTTTTGTGTTACTATTTGAATTACTGTTTGAATTACCGTTTGAATTACCGTTTGAATTGCTATTTAAATCACTGTATGAATTACTTTCAGCATTCTCGATATAAACTACCTTACCATCAGGCAGCTCGAGAGTAACTATACTTCCGGATTCCCAGGCAACACTACTTGTAGCATTCTTTCCGTCCACCTTGAAAGTTACTGTTTTTCCTTCATCTTCAGAAGCTCCGGAAATCAAAAGATAATAATTTCCTGAGGAAGTATTTGCAAGAAACTCCTTTTCATTAAGGTAAGCTGCAACGACAGTCCCATTGGAAGCAGGCGTACCGTCAATGAGAGCAACCCCTGTCACTTGCATCGGAAGCATCGGGAGAGCTGGAGGAACATCCGCTACTGCCGTACAACCCTGGGAGAAGGCCAGGAAAAACAACAATAATATGGATGTTCCTAACAGGCCATTTTTTAATTTTTTCATCATAGACCTCCAATTATACGCGAACAACAAAAAGAAAAAAACTATTCAGCCTGTTCAGGCTGAACAGTCAGTTGTTCTGAAAATTAAATTTATTAGTTCTGGTCGTTCACCATCAGATCCAGGTTGTACGTGTTTTCGATGGATGCGTAGGTACCTTCATTCTTCATGAAGATCCAATAACCCTGTCCTGGCACCATATATTCGTAAGACTGAAGGGTAAAAACCGGCTCAGGTACAGTTTCATTATCGGATTGACCTACTGTAGAGACTTTACTAAGCAAGTTCACATCAGGGATAATTCCTCCCCAACCTTCATTCTGGCTATAGGTAATGAGACTGGAGAACTTGCAGTCAAGAACATTTGTGAGTGAAGCCAGAGTCGTAGGCCACTCTACAGCATATGTGGAGGTGTGGCCTATCATTTGCCATCCTGGTTTGAGAACAAGAGAGGCTGGCACATCAGGATTAGCACCATCAACTGACATTCCCTTGAACTTAATATTGGTCATGCAAGGTTCCTCAGTGTAGACCCAGTAACCCTTGCATGGTTCAATGGTATCCGGGAATTGCCAGCACGAGCCATCCCAGTAGATAACTATGCTGTCTTCACCAAAGACCGATTCAGGACAGGCTTTTGATGCAACAAGTCTCTTAGGCACGGATTTAAGGTTCCAGCCTTCATCAAGCGTGATATTCATATCTTCATATGTTTGCACAGGACCGCACATAGCAAAGCACTCATCGTAGTTGCCAGCTCTATCGCGAGCAATAACAGCTACCCAGTAATCCTTGCCGTAGACAAGGTCTTTTCCATTGATTGCTTCAATGCACAGATCCGTGTCTTCTGAATCCTCTAAAATCTGGTTTGGAGTGTCTGTCCCATCTGTGTGATTCTCTGAGCCATCTGTGATTACCCTTTGCATATCCTCAATACAGCCTGGCTTGAATGTGCTGATATAGACTTCATACGGCATATTGGCAAGATCTTCTTCTGTGCTTGCATTCCAGCTAACCATCAGCCCTGGATAATCTTTCGTAGAGGTCCAATCGGTATAACCAGGTGCATCTTCGACACAGAGGTTTGCCACAGGAGCCGGGCACTCACTGTCAACTGAGAAACGAAGTGGCTGTCCAGCAGGCTTAAATATTTTGTCGCTTGTGCAGTCAGTAATAATTACTGTCCAGTTTTTATTCACTCCATCCGGTACCGCAGTTGTTATGGAATAGTTATCTTCACCAACAACAAAGCCATCCTCGCAGCAATCTCCTGCAGCGCAACACACTTTAGTTTCTTTCTCGTCGCATTTTGCATTTACTTCCTTGCCGTCAATGATAAGCTTGTAGTGGAAAGGCAGCCCTGCTCCTTCTCCATTCTTTCCCTCAACAGTGAAGATAAATGTCGGGTTTGAGGTAACGAATCCTCCATTCGGAGAAACGAGAGTAACTTTAAGTCCATCAAGGCTCACATAGAAATCCCGGACTTCACTTATGACTTTGTTTCCGGCTCCATCCTCAACTGAAACTGACCAGTTGTGAGCACCGTCAGCGAGAGAAAGTTTCTTCGATACTGGCTCTCCAGATTTAACATCCCCGGAAATTACATCTTCTGGGAATAGATCATCCCAAAAGTCTTCAGGAATACCGTCTTCAGGAATACCGTCTTCAGGAATACCGTCTTCAGGAATACCAGGGAATACTAATTCTTCCCAAGGCATACCAGGGAATAATTCTTCCCAATCAATACCATCGGGGAATATATCGTCCCATGGAATCTGCTCATAACCATCCTCATAATCATACCCAGGAGTATACCCAGGAATGTCAGTGTAAATTGCAGCAGGTTTTCCATCTATATACAGGGCGTATGTGAGGTCAAGATCATATTCAGCAGCTGAAGCATCTTCACAGACAAACCTGAAGTCAGTAGGACCTATTATCTCTTTATAGCAGTCTGCAGGGGAAATAAGTTTTACAGTCGGACATTTAGTGTCCACATATAGATTCCTGAGACCACTCTCTCCTATATTTCCGGCCTCGTCCCTCAGTTTGACTTCCCATGTATGTTTACCGTCAGCCAGCTCAAACTCAAATTGTTTATATACGCCAGAAGCTATAACCCCGCTACTCTTTACGACCCCATCGAGACTGAAAGTGTAGGTAACTTCATCAGACGTATCATCGGATGCACTGAAATTGAAGAGCACACAATTTTTGTTTATGAACTCTGACTCAGGCTTAACTGAAATAAATCTCGGCTTTTGGAAGTCAATGCTTGGATCAAGATTAAATGCGTCAGGATATGAAAAAGATCCATCGTCCCCATTGTCCACGGGCACCCCATCAATGTCAAGTGCAGATATATTTATGCCCAAAAGAGCAGCTATTATATCCTCTGGCATTGGAAATTCATAACTAAAGGAATTGCCGCCCATGTCATTAGGACCACTTATTGGGTTCATTGGTACATTAGTCGGTAAACCAGCGCCCACTAAATTTACATTAGGAGTACCTACTACTGTACGTGGACTACCCTTAGTAATCGATATAGTGGCGTTAGTGACATTTTTATTGAAATCGGCTGTAATATTTACAGTGTCTCCCGGTTTAAAATAACCGGTCCCGCTGCTTCCGCTGCATGTGATATTAACGCTTAAAGTTTCGTTAACACTTAAATTATCATCAGTTGCACTTGCTGCCCCTACTGAAAGGAACATGATTAGCAGTGCACTAAACAGTATCAATCTTTGTTTCATATTTTCACCTAGATTCCGCAAATATCTAATTTTGTTCCAGTTTAAACATTATATATTATATATCCTAAATAATATTTTTAAGTTGAAGATATAGCAGATCTCACCTATTAAACACACCAGACAAACAGTCAATCAATACTAAATCAGTGGGAGATTTCCTTTATCAAATAAATAATGACTGTTTGGTGATTGTAGTTTATAATTTACCCCTATTTTTTCAACCAAACCCCCTCTATATAATTAAACAGATTTCATCCATATCTGTTCGGTTGATGAGAAACCCAACGCTTCTCCTAAATCATTTTTGGCAGAAGTGGGTAACATCTGATCCTGATGCGGCGAGTAATCACCTCATCAATTTTTGCTGCCCAGCCAGGTTGTTGATACCGTTTTCACACCATTGCTGATTAATTAGCTCTGGGCATGAGACATGTACCTGTCATCAGAGGCGTAAATTTATTGTAAACAAATTTCCACCGACTGCAAGCGTTTGATTTAAATCCAAGGCACATATCTGTATATATTATCTTATGATGATAATATAGCTAAGATTGCACAATAACTGATATAAATCTTTCTGACAGATTGAAATAACTAAACTTAAGCAGTACAAAAGAGAAAAATTAACGTATTTTGTTGAAATTATTTATACACTTTAAGTTAGACCCAATATTTGAAAATTAATTTCATTCACAGGGTACGAAAACTTCACTTGAATTTGCAGTAAATTGGCGATGCTGCTAATTTTAAGGCTTTTAAATCTGGAGATCAAGGAACTTAAAAATCTGGAGATCAAGAAACTGTACGAGATCAAGAAATTGTACTATCCTTTCAAAAAGTAAGCTCATAAACTTAAAGTCTAGAAAAAACATAGTTTAAGCAAAACGTTTTTTATGTGGATTAAATGGGGGGCTTAAAATTCGATATACTTTTCAGGATTCTACTGATTTTCCCGTTCAAAGAGACTTTATCCAGGATATGCAGGATTTTTTAAGGATTTCAAAGGAAGTCATACCTCTGGAAAAATCAGCTATCTCGATAAAAAATGAGAACCGAGAAAGGCTTGCAATTTTTGAAAAAAGAATTCAAGAAATAGACCTTTTTGAGAAGAATATAAGGGATTATATTGAAACCCGTACAGCAGGAGTAGATGCAGCTGAGATTCTTGAAATCAAAGAGAAAACTCTTGAGACCTCCTCAAGCGTAGCGCTGGCAAAGAAAAATGAAAAACTTACAGAGCTCGATAGAGTAAATAAACTGGACCTTATGGAAACGCAGCAGCTTTACACAAGAATACTCTCAACTCTTGGTCTTTTTTTTGAAGAAAGTATATATGGAGCTCAAAATGCATATTATGCCTTCATAGAGGACAAAATGCTAATGGGAAAGCAGGTCGGTTTTTTTGACAATATGCAATACGAATTTGAACTTATTTTCACACAGGATACCTTAAAGGTAAAAGACATGCAAAATCTGACTTTGCCGATATGGGCAAAGAGCGGAATCCTATCCAGAGAGAAAAAAGTAAAGAGACTCGATGTTTCCGACTTCTATATCACGAATATCGAATACGAAGGAAACAGCCTCAGAACTGTGCTCGAAGACAGGGGGGCGGAAAACAGGTTCATTATCTCATCGGATGAGAAAGCCTTCCTGATTATGTACAGGGATTATGAGATTACACGAGATGACGAACTGGCTGCGGCTTTAGATAGAAATTCGGTTGATACATTCATTATAAAAATAAAGGAATTCTTCACAGAGTCCGTTGGATCGAAAAGGCTCAGGCGTATAACGCTTGGCGGGAAAAACGCAATTGAAGAAAACAGAGTTTTTGACTGCCTGAAACTAATTGCTTCCATATATGGAAAACTGGTAATTGAGTGCCTTGAAAAAGGATATACTGAAGGGGAAATTACCATCAAGATCGAGGAGCCTGAAGGGATCAGGACAGAGAAATATCTTGAGAAATCGGAAGTTTCCAGAGAACTCTCAACCATTGGAAGTGAAGGACAGGAACTCGCCACAATCATGAAAGTTATGGAGGCTTGAGAGAAAATAAGCAGGCAATGGACTGGTAATAATGGGCAGCGTGATAGGCAGTAATGGGCAGCAATAGGCAGGCAAATAGCAACCAATGGACAGGCAATAGGCAAGCAAATAGCAACCAATGGACAGGCAATAGGCAAGCAAATGGCAACCAATGGACAGGCAATGGGTAAGCAACAACAGGCAATAAGGAGATAACGAGGAAATAATAGGGAGATATCCGGTTGGAGGGAGGCATCCGGTTGGCAAATAATAAGAAAAAGCTTGAGTTCTGGAGTTTTCCTGCATCCGAGATATTACAGGAACTCCAAACAACAGCTGAAGGTCTGAAAAGCTCCGAAAGCAGTGAACGCCTTAAAAAATACGGGGCTAACATTCTCAAACCAAAGAAAAGATCAGATGCCCTTACACTTCTGCTTTCGCAATTCAAAAGTCCGATTACCCTAATCCTGCTTTTTGCAGCTGGGCTTGCCTTTTTCCTCCACGAAACAACAGACACTATAATCATCGCGGTTATTATACTGGTCAGCAGTCTGCTCGGGTTCTGGCAGGAAAAAGGAGCTGCTGACGCTTTTGAGAAACTTCTGGCAGCAGTACAAATAAGGGCGGCGGTGCTCAGAGACGGCAAAGAGAAAGAAATCCCTGTGGAAGAGATCGTGCCGGGGGATATAATAATCCTCAATGCAGGAGATATAATTCCTGCAGACTGCCTTATTCTGGACTCAAAGGACCTTTTCGTCAGTGAAGCAACTCTCACAGGAGAGACCTATCCCGTAGAAAAAGTAGTCGGCGTGCTGAAAGCAGAAACCCCGCTTGCGAAGCGCACAAATTCCCTCTGGATGGGTACCAGTGTGGTAAGCGGTAGCGGAAAATTGCTGGCAGTATCCACAGGGAAGGGAACTGAGTTTGGAAAAATATCAGAGAAACTAAAATTCAGCCCCCCGGAAACGGAATTTGAAAAAGGAATTTCAAAATTCGGATACTTTCTAATGGAAATTACGATGCTGATGGTGATAGCCATCTTCGCGATCAATGTATACCTCCAGCGTCCGATCCTTGACTCTTTCCTTTTCTCGCTGGCTCTTGCAGTGGGACTGACCCCTCAGCTACTGCCTGCAATTATAAGCGTTAACCTGTCCCACGGCGCAAGAGAGATGGCGCAAAAGAAAGTGATTGTAAAAAGGTTGGCTTCCATTGAAAACCTTGGCAGCATGAACCTTCTGTGCTCCGACAAGACCGGCACCCTGACCGAGGGGGAGCTGGAACTCCAAGCATTTCAGGATCTTAAAGGAGAAAAAAATGAAAAAGTCCTGCTTTACTCCTGCCTTAACGCCTATTATCAGAAAGGCTTTGAAAACCCAATCGATAGAGCGATTCTTTCACAGAATAAATTCAATCTGGCCGAGTACGAGAAACTGGACGAAATACCCTATGATTTTGTGCGCAAAAGATTGAGCATCCTTGTCTCAAAAAACGGCACAAACCTGATGATAACCAAAGGTGCGCTCCCTAATATTTTTGAAATTTGCTCCCAAGCAGAGGCTGAACCTGGAAAAACCGTAGAAATTTCCGAATTTAAAGAACAAATTGAACAGCAGTTTGAAGAGTTCAGCGGAAAAGGGTTTCGAACCCTGGGAATTGCATACAGAGAGATGGGGCAGCAGAAAACGATCGGAAAAGAACAGGAAAAAGGGATGATCTTTCTCGGGTTCCTCTTCTTTTTTGACCCACCAAAACCAGACATCATAAAAACGATAGAAAGCATGGAGCAGCTTGGAATTTCTCTGAAAATTATTACCGGAGACAACAGGTTTGTGGCTGCCAGTGTCAGTCGGGAGGTAGGGCTTAAGAACTCAAGGGTTCTGACCGGAAGCGAACTTGATAAGATGAGCAGCGAGGCCCTGATGAAACAGGTAAACGATAATGATGTCTTTGCCGAAGTAGAGCCGAGCCAGAAAGAGCATATCATCCTTGCACTTAAAAAAAGCGGAAATGTCGTCGGGTATATGGGAGATGGTATTAATGACGCATCTGCCCTTCATGCATCAGATGTAGGAATCTCAGTTGACAGCGCTGCAGATGTCGCCAAAGAAGCTGCAGATTTTGTGCTGATGGAAAAAAGCCTGAATGCGCTTGTGGAGGGGGTAAAGGAGGGGCGGAAAACCTTTGCCAATACCCTGAAGTACGTTTTCATGGCTACAAGTGCCAATTTCGGGAATATGTTCAGCATGGCAGGAGCATCACTTTTCCTGCCTTTCCTCCCCTTGCTGCCTACACAGATCCTGTTAATCAACTTATTGACCGATTTTCCGGAGATGACCATAGCCACGGATGCAGTGGATAAGGAAATGGTCGAAAAGCCTCGCAGATGGGATATAATTTTTATCCGCAAGTTTATGGTAGTATTTGGCATTACCAGTTCGGTATTCGACTACCTGACTTTCGGAGTTTTGCTCCTCCTTCTGCCAGGAATTACAGAAGAGTTCAGGACAGGCTGGTTTATGGAATCGGTTATTTCAGCATCTCTTATAGTGCTGGTAATCCGAAGCAGAAAGCCTTTCTTCAGGAGCAGGCCAGGAAAATATTTACTGATAGCCACTATATTTATTGTAGTCTTCACTCTTGGTTTCCCGCTAACTCCTTTTGCAGCACTTTTTGGCTTCAAACCCCTGCCGATACAGGTTATTTTAATTCTTGGAGCCTTAGTAGGACTTTACATCCTTGCGGCTGAGACAATAAAGAAACGTTTTTATAAAAATGTAAAATTTTGAGAGCTGCCTGTACTGACAGCTGTACTGACAGTTGTATTAATAGCTATACTGACAGCTGTACTGACAGAAAAAGTCCGGTTTACTGCAGTTACTGCGGTTTCCTTTCTTCATAACCTGCCCCGTCCGGCAGAAAGGGAGTGAAAATAACTACCATAAAAAGCAACAAAAAAGTGCCATAGATTCGGGTCGTTGCCTCAACAGTAGCATAGAACATGAAAATTACGAGCATGACCCAGACAATGAAACTGAGCTGAAGAGCGATTTTTACTCTATATAAATATTCCGCGTTTTCACTCAACAAAATCCCCCTCTCCGAAAATCCCAAGTAAAAATGATTCTCGATTGGATAAATAATGTTTGTTTGAAAGAAAGAGCTAGAGATCTCAAAAATATAAATGTAGAGGGCTCTTTAAAGAGCCGCCTATATCGAAAATTAATAATCCAAATTAATAAGGTATCAAATCTCAATAAAACGGAGCAACCTATCTCCTTCACTTGCCCGCCTGAGGAAATCTTCTCTATCAGCGTAGGGAATTCCAGCAATTATTGAATCTGCAGCTTTCCTGCCAAGTCCAGGAAGTTCCCTGATGAGATTGGGAGAAACGGTATTTATAGGCAGAGGGTAAGGAATACCGGTAATCGAGCGCATTCCGTGCCCTGTGACCGTTACGTTGATAAATTTCTGCAAAGGCAGAGAGGCAGGAATTCCTATTAACAAGGGATATGAGCCAAGTTGCCTTCCGAAAGTAATCCCTTTTTCGCGTGTTTCACACATCACATTCCTGAGTACTGTACCTTCAGGCACAACGCGCCGCAGCATTGGAAGGTCAATCTTCTTCCTTACCCGTTCCTTATAATTCAGAAAGAGCCTCTTGTGCTTCCTTGCAGCTTCGTCCTTTCCATATATTGGGGTTCCGGGAAAAGCCATGACCTGGCGGATATTGATCCTGCGCAGAAGCAAACCCGAATCAAGCACATGCTTCAGGAAATCATAATTGAACTGGAAAGTTTTTTTAGATTCGCCCATCAGCCCATGCACGAAATTGATGCCCGGAAGAATTTCAGGAAGTCCGTTTGCCCCTCGAATGGCTCCAAACCTGTTCACAAGTTCGATCGCCTCAAAGACCTCTTCAGAGGTTGCCTTGAGGGAATTTGCCTCAATTACTGCCCTGTCAGCACTCTCCATTCCAAAAGCTGCTACGTCTCCGGCTGTATGATATTTAATTATGGTTTTCAGAATCTGCTCAGACTCTTCAGGATAAGCTGCGAGTGTAATCGGATTTGCATTGTCCATATGGAGCACTGACAGCTCTGGAGCTGAGTTTCGGATTCCCCTGTAAAGCCTTTCAATAGCCTCTGGATTGGGCTTCGGGACAGTCCCCCCAGTGTCTGTGCCGTGGTAGGAAAAAAGGTCAGGCTGCCTGCCTATCCTGAAATAGTGGGCTCCGTGGGAGTAGAGAGCGGATGCCTCGGAGACTACGTCCTCCACGGGACGGTAGTCGGAAGCCCCGTAAAAAGGCTCTGTGCAGAAAGAGCAGTGAACCTGTCTGCCGCAGCCCCTATAAGTCTCAAGCTCGCACATGCAGCAAGGAAAATCAGGATGCTGCCTGATCAAAAAAGCACCTCTTGGCCCCCAGCGCCCGATTTCGGCTGTTGTCCTGAAACGGTGCTCTACAGCCTCGGGATCTCTGAGTTTCGCAGGAGAGCTTTCGGTAATGTTGTCCTTGAAAAGATCGTAAATGAAAGCTTCAAGGTCCATTCTGGCAAGCACGGCATCTGCAAGGCTTATTCCACCTTCAGTACCTTTTGCAGCCTTTCCGCCTTCGCTGCTGAAGCCAAGCCTTATAGGACCGCCTATAACTTTTACTCCATGTGCAGTCCGGAAAATTGTCTCAATTTCTCCGGGCGTAATTGGAGAAGCCCGAAGATATTTACCTGGCACGGTCATGCCTGCTATAATGATAACAAGGTCTGCTCTTTCTACAAGTTCCGCTGCTCCAGGCGGATTTTCTCGCAGGGTGTCAATAGTCAGGTAGCGAATATCCTTTTCAGAAAGCCCGCGTTCTCTGAGAGCGCCTGCTATATAACGCGGGTAGGGAGATAGATAAGGAGGAACCCCAAGGCAAGCAGGTTCGTCCACGTAGCCGTCTATAATGAGTGCTTTCATATCAATTCTTATTTCCGTTATGTCAATTATTTTCCATTATGTCAATTATTTTCCATTATGTCAATTATTTTCCATTATGTCAATTCTTGTTTTTACTTGCTTGATAATCGAAAGTGTACAGTCGAGTCAAATATAAATTAAAGGTAGATTGTAGACAAATAATAGTATGGAAAAACTCTATGCAAGGAAAGTAAAAAGCGACATAGCCGCGAAACAAGGGAGCTGGTTGAAAATTAAGAGAAATGAAAATTAAAAAATAATTAGGGCCGGGACCGAGAATCGAACTCGGGTCGTAGCCTCCACAGGGCCACAGGATGACCTCTACCCTACCCCGGCCACAGGGGTCTGGTACTTCAGATTGAAGCAACCTATAAAAGGAGTTTTTTTATATAAAGTTTTTGCCGGAAAGAACAGGAGACCCTCCCGTGGAAAGAAGAAACTTCTGTTTTCCGGCCCTCTGGGCGCGCAAGATTAGGTAAAATGTCCTGCCTAAATTAGTATTAGAGTTCCTTAAGCTTTTCAAGGGCAAGTTTTGCAGCCTTTTCCCCCGATAGGAGCATGCCTCCAAAGACAGGGCCCATTCTAGGGGCGCGTGTTGCGGCATTTGCAGCCATGCCAGCTACGATCAGGCCAGGATAGATCTCCTGGGTTGCATCAACTGCTAGGCGTTCGCCAACCTCTGACCACATGGGCTTTTCCCCGAGCAGCCCGA
>DADO01000232.1 GCA_002509325.1 Methanosarcina sp. UBA402
GATTCAAGATAATATTAAATTGATCTTGTAAAATTGTAGGTCTGTTCGCTATGCACAAGGAAGAGCTCATACAACTGCACACATATATGGCCCAAATGAAAAGATATTTTGAAAGACACGGGGCAACGCACGAATTCGATGATTACAAGGCTTTGTCCATAAGCCCTGTACACATTCACCGGAGCAAGGCGGATCACAAGCGCGCAATTTTTACTTTAGGAGGCGAGCTTGCAACCCTCATGTCCCGAGATGACCCTATCTTTGAGGAATCATCAACTCAGATGAGAGAATCACTGAATTCTGTTATCAAGCTTATCGGTAATAACTGATAGGGCACTTGAATGTGACAAAGGATTCGCTGTCTGGAAGTATAGGTTTCAGATATTTTTGTTTTGAGATCAGAAGACGATAAGGATGGAGGTGCATCTTCATCACCATCCCATCTTCTCCATCTGAGTAATATTTTTTTTCGGTCCAGCAGGGTACAAATCCTATGGATCTATATAAATTTTGTGCTCTTATGTTACTATTTCTTACTTCGAGCCTTGCGTATTTAAGCCCGTTCACAACAAAGAGGTCACAGATAGCATGAATCAGTGCTGTACCTATTCCTCTTCTTCGATATTCTTCTTTGACTCCAATAGAAAAAATGTGCCCTTCGTTTTCTGCTGAACGGTAGCCTACCACATACCCCACGACTTTTCCGTCCAGTTCCGCGACAAGGAAACCATCCCCTACGGTTTCGTAGAAGCCCATGTACAGGAGGGAATTGTGCTCCGAAAAGGCTTCACTTTCAATTTCAACTACTTCCTGGAAGTCCTCAGGTGCAAAACGCCTTATCATAATATCTAATACGTTTCTGCCATTTTATTATTTCTTCGAGAGGAAAGACCCTTTCTAAAGTCTCACAGTCCAGATTTCATAATACTTGTTCTAGTAAAAAAACTTGTTTTAATAAAACTTATCTACTTGTTTTAGTAAAACTTATTTTATAGTCAGTATACAAGCTCAGAGCTTCTTAACATGCCTGACATCAACTGCAATTCCTCTATTAGATTTTACCATTTCCTTTCCACTCATTGCAGCCCTGCCTACACAGAGTGCTTTTTCTCCAAGCACAATTACTTCATCATTAGGCCGTATTCCCGGATCTGCCTGAATCACTCCAGGGGCAAGAATAGAACCACGTGGGAGAAAATCACCAATTTTTACCAGGTATTTCTCACTTCTTAGCATCAGTTCAGCTCCTTCAAGAGAGAGAGCAAGCATTCCGTATTGCGGGACCAGGGTTGCAAGTTGTTTTTTCCCGGTAAAGAGCTGGTACTTGGGGAACCGGCCTTTGACCGCAAGCTTTCTGGCTTCCTCAGAGAAAAGAAGTCCGGCATCTTCTCCAAACTGATATTCCGCAATCGCTTTCAGGAAATTCTTTTTCTCTTCTTCTGCATTCAGGCTTTTCTTGCTGAAGTTTTCGGATGCGCAGATAGACTCAACAGTATTCTTGAGGTTTGAAAGAGCCTCCATAGACACAAGACTTCCTGTGGCAGTGTAGATTATTTCAATACCAAGGTTGCTTGCCACTCGTTCACAGATTTCCCTGTATGCTCCTTCTACATGGGCAACCACAGCCTTATACCTGTATTTTGAGAGATAAGCCTCAAGGCAGCCGGAAACCCAGGCTTTTTCTTCTTCGTCCCAGTGCCCCGTAACCGCAGTGTCATAATGGGCTGCAGGATATGTTAATTCCAATTCTCTGGGCACTATTCCAAGAGGCGAGGTTAAAATCATTTCATGAACAAACTTCCTGTATTTTCCAAGTGCCTGAATAAACTTCTGATGGGATTGAGAGGTTGAATAAGGTTTTCTGGCTGAGCAAGGGAAAAGCATGAGAATTTCAAGCTCAGGAGGTGTATACCTCTCCTGTATGCGCCGTGCAAATCTTGCTACTTCAATTCGGGTTAGGGCTTCCGAGGTATCTGCAAGGAGTTGGTTTTGCCGAAAAGTCGGAACTCTTTCCTCAAGATAGGAATATTCGAAATCTCCAAATCTTAACAGGGCTGTGAGCCAGGGCCTGACCCTGCACTGGCCTTCAACATATTCTCTCAATGTTCCGGCCCTGATCCTTTCCCGCACAAGAGAAAGTTCGGCTTCAAGGACATCCCTATTGTGAGCCGAAAGGAACTTTGCTCTCTCGATTTTTGGGAGTTTCCTTAGCTCTGCGGGGGTACTCTCAGCACATACCCTGCACCTGCAGGGAAACTCTGTCATGGAATCAAGATATAAGCTGCCTGCGGCTGTAAGGTAAATATCAGAATAGGCTGCAATTTCTGCTCTGGTATCGTCCAGAAGATCAATTCCTAGATAGACTAGCATAGCTATATTCTCAGGAAGCGCCAGGTTTGGGGCGTAAAGAGCTGTATCAGGTGGGATCTGGTTTTTAAGTTCTATCAAGGTCTCGAGAAATTTTTGCGCATTGTTTTCCAGGGTGCCTGATCCTTCCATTATATAAAGATCGGATTTCTTAAGCTTTCCTCCTACTCTCAGAAGAGACCCTGTAGGCCCTGTATCTTCAACGTTTTCACTATTAGTAACAGTAAATCTTTGAGCTTTCCCAAGGGAGTCGGCTGGAATGGCAGGTGGATAAGCTTGATGAGGCAGGATTATGAGAGTCCCGTTTCCCACTTTTTCTCGGATTTGTTTTACGCGTGCTTCAAGCGCTGTGTTTGACTTCGTCCCCCAGAACTCCCCCCAGAAACTGCCTGCATCAACAACAGGGCCAGGGTTATTAAACTTTCCTAGTTCTGCCGTATTCAAAATACAGGGCGTACGAAGTTCGGAAGACAGCAGAAATTTTCCAATCCTTGCTGCTCCGTCTCTCTGTTCTATCTCAAAGTACTGTGTCATGTTTGTCCTCTTATGTCTACCAGAATGTAAAGGTTTGTCCTGCATTTTTCCTGAATGTTTCTTTTGCTACCCGCTTTCCTGAGTCGCGAAAGACGCTCAGCTTTACTTTTTATCCTTTTGTAACCCTTCAAAAGGAAGATGGTATTCTTCAAAGGAAGATGGTATTCTTCAAAAGGAAGATGGTATTCTTCAAAAGGAAGATGATATTCTTCAAAAGGAAGATGACATTCTTCAAAAGGAAGATGATATTCTTCAAAAGGAAGGAGGATGGTATATTCTTATATATTATTAATCTTGATTATCTGCTGCAACTCATCTTTCATTTGTCTGTCATTGTCTGTTATTGTATGCTTTCAGCCGTGACAGAAATTCTATTTTTCACATCTGAATTCCAATTTGAGGTCTAGAATGGATATAACTACAGAAATTCGAAAAATCGTTGGTAATCGACTCTCAGTCTCGCCTTCGGAACTTTATTGTTATTCTTCTGACGCATCCCAGGTCAAGGGAATGCCTGATTACGTGGTACGCCCGAAAAGCACAGACGAGGTTAGCCGGATTGTCAGGCTTGCCTATGAGAACGAGATTCCTGTGACTGCAAGGGGGGCAGGCACTGGACTTGCAGGCGGGGCAGTTCCTGTTGGAGGGGGCATTGTGCTCGATATGTCGGGCATGAATCTGATTCTTGAAATCGATATTGATAATATTCAGGTCGTGGTAGAGCCTGGGGTTATTCAGGACGCTTTAAATGACGCACTAAAGCCGTATGGTTTTTTCTTTCCTCCCAATCCTGGCAGTTCAGCCATGTGTACTCTTGGGGGTATGATAGCTTACAATGCAAGCGGAATGCGCTGTGTTAAATACGGTACTACCAGAAATTATGTTCGCGACCTAGAGGTTGTTCTTGCGGATGGGGCAGTTATCCATACCGGTTCGAAAATGCTGAAATCCGCTGCAGGATATGATTTAACCCAGCTTATTATAGGTTCGGAAGGCACACTTGGCATTGTCACAAAAGCCAGCCTGAAGATTGTCCCTCTCCCGAAAACCCGAAAACTGGTGATCGCCTCCTTTGAAAATGCGGAAATTGCAGGACAGGCAGTTGTAAAAACCTTTTCAAACGGGGTCATTCCTTCAGCCTGCGAAATTTTGGATAGGGTTTCCCTGCAGGTTCTCAAACGTTACGACCCGAATCTTGTGCTCCCTTCGGAAGGCGATGTGCTGCTTTTCGAGGTTGACGGCACTGATAGCTCGGCGCGGGAAGCCGCAGAGCAGATCATGAAAGTCTGTGCTCCCATTGCTCTTTCCATAAGCCTTGCGGAAAGTGAAAAAAAAATGGCAGATATCTGGGCAGCCAGAAAGCTTGTAGGGGCTGCAGTTTCCCGCCTGGACCCAACAAAGAGCCGTATCTATGTCGGAGAAGATGTGGGAGTTCCCATAAAGCAGATTCCGGAACTGTTAAAACGAGTACAGGAAATCGCTGAGAAATTCGATCTGCCTGCTATGAAATACGGGCATATAGGGGACGGAAACCTTCACCTTGCTCTCTTCATTGATGTTTTGAATAAAGATGAATGGGACCGCCTGAATAAAGCTGCAGACCTGGTTCACAGGACAGCAATTGAGCTTGGAGGAACAGTCAGTTCCGAGCACGGAGTAGGTGCGGCAAGGGCCGAATACATGAAAGCCCAATGGGGCCCTGCCCTTGAGGTAATGCGCGCGATCAAGAAAACCCTCGATCCAAAAGGTATCCTGAATCCGGGCAAACTGGGGCTGTGATAATTATGAAAAACGAAGAAAGAAAAAACGGAAATGAAACAGGTGAGAAAAACAGCAAAGAGCTGCCCTTTGAAATTGACCGTCGTTCGGTTTACAAATGTGTGCAGTGTGGAACCTGCCGCTCGGTTTGCCCTGTTTTTGACGCTGTAGGCTGGGAATCTGCCAATACACGTGGCAGGATGCTGATCATTAAAAGCCTGCTTGAAGGCAGGCCTCCTTCCGAAGATGTGCTCCCAAGCCTGGCTTCGTGCACAACCTGCGGGATTTGTGCTGCCAAATGCCCTGCCGGAGCAAACCCTCCCGAAGTGGTGGAGGCCGCCCGTGCCCAGCTGGTAAAATGCGGGGTGACAACTGAAGCCCAGGAAAACTTGAAATCAGCGGTCATAACATACGGGAACTCTTTTGGGGAAACGAAAGACCGTAAACACTGGCTTTCCGAAACTGAACGTTCAAAACTTCCAGAAAAGTCTGGGTATGTCTATTTCGTGGGCTGCTTCGATTCCTACCGCTACCCTGAGTTTGCTAAAAAAACGTTTGGAATTCTGCAACGCTTTGGAGTAACTCTCCTGCCTGATGAACAGTGCTGTGCCTCTCCCCTCCTGCGTACCGGATTTAAGGAAGATGCAGAAAAGGTCATGAAGCACAACCTTGATCAAATAAAGAAAGTGGGAGCGCACACAATTATCACAAGCTGTGCAGGCTGTTATACAACGCTCAAGAATAACTATCCTGAAGAACTCAGGGTTATCAGCCTTCCTGAATTCCTTGCCGAACACCTGGAAGAACTCAATTTGAAGAAACTTGACCTTACAGTCACCTACCATGATCCCTGCCACCTGGGCAGGCATAATAAGGTTTATGACGCTCCAAGAAAGGTCATCCAGGCAATCTGTACCCTCAAGGAGATGAAAAACATTAAAGAAAACGCGCGCTGCTGCGGCGGCGGAGGCGGGGTAAGGATAGGGTATCCTGATATTTCCCTTGAGCTTGCAAGAAATAGACTTCAAGACGTGCCTGAAAGCGTGGATTATATTGTTACCTCCTGCCCTCTCTGCGTAAGGAACCTGAGAGATGCAGGTGGAGATATTGAGGTTATTGATATTGTAGAACTCGTGGCAATGGCGATAGAGTAACTCTATCTCCTTGTCTAATGTTACATTAACATAAAGTTACATTAACAATAAAATAAACAGCATGACAATTTAAAATAAACAGCATGACAATTTAAAATAAACAGCATGTTTTTATCTGCTGAGCGATTCTTGTTATTGAATACTATAGTCGAATGTCAGCTTTATGAGAGTCAGGAGGACAAATCGTGAATAGTCAATCAATGACTTTCTATAATGTTTCACCTGCTAGCTTTAAATGCATGAAGAAAAAACTTCAGGACATTGGCATTTTTGTTCCGCCAGGTAATAGAGGTCAGCTTTCAGGTCAGGGGGTTGCTGCAGATTTCAACTGGGATGGAGAATCAAAACTTATTGTCACAATCAAGAAAAAACCCTTTATTATTAGTTACGAAACTGTAGCCTGGAAGATAGGCGACTTTGTTAGAGAGTGCCACGGTTCGCTAGAGAAAGTTCTGTGATGAAATATGGGAGAAAGAAAGATTGACACTGAAGGATGTCAGGGAATCAGATTCAAAAATGTGACCTCTGACGTATTTTCCTGCCTGATGAAAAAGCTTCAGAACTACGGAATCGAGGTTCTGCCCGGAAATTCCGGGGTGCTTGAAGGAAATGGAATAGTTGCTCACTTTAGCTGGGACGGTGAGGCAAACCTGATAATTGAGATCAAAGAAAGACCTCTGGACACTTACTGCGGGCAGATAAGTGGAAAATTCAGGGCTTTCTGGCGTGAGTGTCAGGGGCTATGAAGGTGAACTCAAGCCAGGCTTACATCAGGATTACGTGTGTTTTTTACAACTGGCTTAAAAAAGAATAATTGATTGATTTTAGCAGTGTGCATGATTTTTCTGTAAAATAACAAATCTCATAAAGTAATTAGGTAGAAGATTTTATATCAGAAAATTAATTTTTACCAGAATATACAAAATTTGACTTCAAATTTACAGCAAATTCGTGACACTGCCAAAAGAGATGCATGAACCATGAAATACTCAAAAGATGAAATAGATGAAAAATTAAAGGAGTTTTTAGAAGATTTCCCTTCTATGATAGGCGAAGTTGTCAGAGAGTGTGAAAAACGTGGTGTTAATCCTAAAATAATAGAAGAAAACATTGAGGAATTCGCTTTATTATGTGAGAATACCATAACTGAAGAGTTAGACTTAAGCGAAGAGATTTTGGGAAGGGGATTGACTAGAGATGAAGTAATAACGGTATTAACAGAGCGAATTATAAAATTATCAAAACAAAAAAACAACTAATAAAGTTATCAAATAATCGTAAGTAAGTTCTTACAATTGGTCGATAAATAGTTCAATCGTAAGTACTTACTATAAAATCAAGATTTATTTCTATGGATTTTTCTAAAAACTTGTTTTATCCAAAATTATTTCGCTTTTTTAATTTCTATTATTGCGTTATATATCGTATGCATGCGGCCCAATATTTTAATTCAACTTCGAATTTGTTTCTTTTACATGATCACTCAAAAATACCAAAATGGAATTGGAATTTACTCAGTGCTTAACCTTTTACGTCACCTTTCTTGCATCGTGCATTGCACTTTCAAATAGCTTTGAATCTGCAAAATAATTTCAGGATACAACAGTAGTTTTCCCTATAAACAACTGTATTTCTTTGGATTTCCAAATCCTTGGCCATTAAAATAAAACATATCAACGTAAAAATATAGTATTTTTCAGGATAATTGTATTATGAACTATTTTAGGTTCTGTGTAGCCTATGTGAACTGAGATAAATTTTCGTCACGTTCCAAAGCCCATCAGGATGTCGAACCTTGTAGACTACAAGTACCGCTGATACATTGATTTTTATAAAAATTATGTATTTTAGCCTTACTTATGCTGATTCTAGCTGCAAATTTCTAAAAACATTTGAGCATATAGGGAGGTTTTACAACAAAGCCTATGTATCACAAATTAGAGTTTACAGACCTTTCAGTATACTACCATTGATATTCTCTAATTTTTATACTAACAACTTTACCTTCACTGATTGCCTTTACTGCTTATTTTTGCCGTTTTTCTTTTCTCCTTATCAAACACTTATGAGCATTTCCTACGAGGTCTAGCCTTCCTGCCTTCTCCAGAGCTTCGTATACAAGCTCATAATTTGCAGGGTTTCTGTAGTGCATAAGGGCTCTCTGCATGGCTTTTTCTTTCTTACCTTTTGCAACGTATATCTTTTTGCCTGTAAACGGGTCCAATCCCGTATAATACATGCATGTCGATACTGTCATAGGCGTTGGGGTGAAGTCCTGTACCTGTTCGGTGTAGCCTCCATGTTCCCGTACATACTCCGCCATTTCTATCATATCTTCAAGGGTACAACCCGGATGCCCTGACATCAGATAATTTACAATATACTGTTCTTTGCCGCACTTTCGATTGAGAGCTGTAAATTTCTGGGCAAACTTTTCGTAGACTTCCCTTCCTGGCTTGCACATCGCATTCGTGACCTGTCTTGAAAAGTGTTCAGGTGCGATCCGCAATTGTCCACTAATATGGTAAGCGCAAAGTTCTTCGAGGTACTCTTCGTCCTTAAGAGCCAGATCATAGCGTACTCCGTAGCCTGTAAAGACCTGTTTGACTCCTGGAAGTTCGCGCAGCCGGCGTAAGAGTTCAAGCAGCTTTTTGTGGCTGGTATCCAGAGCAGGGCAAGTGCGAGGATAAAGGCAGGATTTGTCCAAGCAGGCTCCTTTTTTCTCCCAGGTTTTACACTCCATGCCGTACATATTTGCACTTGGGCCGCCTACTCCGTTTATGATGCCCTTGAAATCCGGTTTTTCTGTGAGTTTTTTTGCTTCCCGCAGGACGGATTCGATGCTGCGGCTTGCAATCATGCGTCCCTGGTGCTGCGTAATTGCACAGAAAGCACAGCCTCCGAAGCAACCCCTGTGTGTTGTCAGGGAGAACTTTACCATTTCCAGGGCAGGAATGGGTTCACTATAGGATGGATGGGCTTCGCCAGTGAACGGCAGTTCATATACATGGTCCATCTCAGCCTCGGTCAGGAGACGCATTGGCCTGTTCTGCACGATTACGGTTTTCGGGTGAGGCTGGATAACCCCTTTCCCAGTAATAGGGTTCTGCTCTGCGAAATATATTCGAAAAGCCTTTGCAAAGGCCGTTTTATCCTGAGAAACTTCTGAAAAAGAAGGGATTTCGATATTTTCCTTTAAAAATTCTGCTGCATCTTCAGCTATTTTCCCTTCTTTTTGTTCAGATTTATCATGTTCCTGTTTATCCAGCCTGCGATCTGGCTTTTCAGCTCCTTCTTTAAGCTCTTTCCAGGCTTTAACTTCCATTTTCCAAACTGTACCTGGAATGTCTCTAATATTTCTGATATCTTCCCCGGCTTGCAGTCTTTTTGCAATTTCCACGATCTGAAGTTCTCCCATACCATAGACTATGAGATCAGCAGGCGCGTCAGCCAGAATGGACTGCCTGACCCTATCCGAAAGATAATCGTAATGGGCAAAACGACGTAAGGAAGCTTCAATGCCTCCCAATACTATAGGCACGTCAGGGAAGGCCTCTTTTATCCTGTTCGAGTAAATGATCACCGCGCGATTCGGTCGAAGCCCAGTTTTGCCTCCTGGAGAATAAACGTCCTTGTTGCGCGGCCTCAGGCCTGGGGTCAGGTTGCTGACCATAGAATCAGTATTGCCTGCGCTTACGGAAAAAAAGAGTCTGGGCTTTCCAAGTCTTTTGAAATCTTCAGGGCTGTCCCAGCGGGGTTGTGCAATTATTCCTACTCTGAAACCAGCATCTTCAAGGACTCTTCCTATTATTGCGGTCCCAAAACTAGAATGGTCTATATAAGCATCTCCACTAACCAGAATAATATCAAGTTCTTTCCAGCCGCGAGCTTTCACTTCCTCTGGGCTCATTGGAAGGAATTTCGAGGCAGGTATGTGCGAAGAGAGGGACTTTTCTTTCCTTTTCCCATTCCGATGTTTGGTTTCGGCTTTTTTTTCTGTTTTTTTCCCTCTAAGATTTTCTGATCTTATCCCAGGTCTCGCAACTGATTTAGCTTTTTTTGCTTCTTTTCTTATTTCATCCTTTTTTGAAATAAAAAATCCAATTTTTCTGCTAGATCTTTCTTTATTCGGCTTTTCCGAGCTCAAATTCTTATTCTTTTTTGAAACTGCTGTATCTCTGTCCATAATTTACTTTAAAGCTCCTCATTCTCGTTTATTGCCGCCTAAAATTTTTATTCACCCATCATCATTTTTAACATTTTATATGAAGCCATAATCTGGCTGTTCCCATCCCTGTCCATAGGGGCTCCGTGTCCAGAGTACAGGGCTTTTACATCCAGTTTTGTAAGCTTTTCTATTGAGCCAGCCATTTTTTCAGGTTCTGAACCCTCAAAGTCCATTCTCCCAAAACCCCCATTTGGAAAAACAGTATCCCCGGAAAATAGACTTTTTGAGACCGGTTCATAGAGGCAGATACTTCCTTTTGAGTGACCCGGGGTATGAATAACTTCCAGGTATTCCCCATTTCCTATGTCAATTTTATTTCCTTCTTCATAGGTAATTGTGGGTTTTACTGCAGGAGCACGTTCTCCGAAAAATACGGACACACTGAGGTATTCGTCGTTTATACCTTCCAGGTCAGCTTTATGTATTCCAACTTTTGCTCCGCTCTTTTCTGCAACAACTGCTGCTGCTGCGGTATGATCATAATGGCAGTGGGTCAGGATTATGAGTTTCAGGTCTGTAAGCTTGATGTACTTCTCCAGTTGCTTGATAATCAGGCCGCTGTTCATTCCCGCGTCGATCAAGACTTTTCCATTCACTAAATATACGCTGGAGTCGTAAGCTGTGGGGCAAATGTATAGGACTTCCATGGTTTTTCCTCTTGTTATTCCTCTTTTTCTCTTCCCTTGTTCTTTCCTTGCACTTTTCACATTGCTTCCCAGTTCAGTTCTTGCTTTTAATAAAGTCTCGGATTTAGATGTTAAAAGCCCTGCGCGCATTCTCAGTAGTCATTTTTGCAACCTCTGTTGGGTCCATATCCTTAAGTTGTGCTATTACAGGGACTGAGTCAACTATAAAGGCAGGCTCGTTTCTGCCTTTGCGGGAAGAAAGAAAAGGACTGTCGGTTTCCAGAAGCAGGTTTTCAAGCGGTACGGTTTCTGCAAGAACTTGATGATGTTCTGAAAAACAGACAAGAGTTGCCAGGGAAATGTAGTATCCCATATCCACGATTTCTCTCATGGTCTCAATAGAACCGCTGTAGCAGTGGTAGACGATGGTATCCACATCTTTAACAAGCTTCAGAACCTCAGCTTCAGCCAGCCTGGCGTGTACTACAAGAGGTTTGTCCAGGTCTTTTGCAAGCTCGATCACTTTTTTGAATGCCGCAGTCTGCCTTTTTCGCTCTTGATTTGTTTTGCAGTCCTGAAAGTCCAGTCCTGCTTCTCCAATGCCCACGGCTTTTCCTGCATTGGCTTCAATTTGGGCAAGAATAGCATTTATTTCTTTATCGGTCCCTTCCCTTTCAATATCAGGACTGAGGCCAAGCGTAGCATAAATATTTTCATGTTTTTCGGCGAGCTCAAGGCTAATGCGATTGCCCTTCAGGGAAATTCCGGAATTGATAATCCCAACAACTCCTGCTTCCCTGGCTCGAAGAATAGTCTCTTCCCTATCGCGGTTGAATTTAGGAAAATCAAGGTGACAGTGAGTATCAATAATTGGATAAGCCATGGGTCTGTATTCCATCTCATTTTATTTCACTTTTTATGCATAATTTAGGAATATAGACCCAAAAATGAGTATACGACTTATCCCAATTTTTGTCTTTTAATTACAACATCCTTGTTTATTTTGGTTCTTTTTAATTAACACCCTGGCCTTTTAGTCTGTTTTAACGGGTTTAGGTCAATTTTAGCTTTTTTCCTCTCTTTTATACAGCAGGTTCATAGCATTTACAAGAGCCTCTACAGAAGCCATGACTATATCCGGGTTTGCAGATCTTGCAGTTACAATTCGGCCCTTTTCATTTTCAAGCCCTATGTATACGTCTGCAAGAGCATCTGCTCCGCCTGTAATTGCATCGATCCTGAATTCCTGGAGCTTGAAGTGATTACTTTCGCCCAGGATATCCCTTACAGCTTTGAGGGCAGCATCCACAGGGCCAACCCCTGTCTTTGCTGAGATTATTTCTTTGCCTTCAATCTCTGCCTTGACTACTGCAGTCGGGGTCAGGAGATTTCCGGTCATTACGGAGACTTCCTTGAGCTTAATCAGTTCTTCTTCCGAACTTGCTTTCCCGAGCACGGCAGAAGCAACGGCATAGAGGTCGGCATCTGTAATCTGTTTACCCTTGTCTGCAATCTCCTTAATTCTGGATACGATTTCATCGAGTTGTTTGTCATTGCTTATTATACCTGCAGATTCGAGAGACTGCTTGACTGCATGTTTGCCTGTGTGTTTTCCAAGTACAATACGCCGTCTATGACCTACCATTTCAGGTGTCATTATTCCGGGTTCGAAAGTATCGGATTTTTCAAGTACTCCTTGACTGTGGATTCCTGATTCATGGGAAAATGCATTCTGACCCACAACAGGTGTGTTTGGAGGCAGCCTGATTCCAGTATAGTTTTCAATCATTTTTGAGGTTTCAACAAGGTATTCGGTTCGAATATTCGTTTTTGCCCCGTAGATTGAGGTCAGGCTCATAACTGTCTGGGAAAGGTCGGCATTTCCTGCCCTTTCTCCTATACCATTTATCGTAACCTGAACCTGGGACGCGCCTGCTTCGACTGCCATAAGACTATTTGCTACGGCAAGCCCGAAATCGTTATGGCAATGCACGTCGATTGGAATCGTTATTTCGGCCGCAATGTCCTTTATCTGCCTGTACATTGCGGATGGAACCATAACGCCAACAGTGTCTGGCACGTTAATGATGTCGCATCCTGCTTCTTGGACTGCTTTGAAAACCTCTATAAGATATTCTGGTTCGGTTCTCGTAGCGTCCATTGCAGAAAACATGCACCTTCTCCCATGGTCTTTGATATACTGGACAGCTTCCACAGCCAGTTGAATCACTTCTTCCTGGCTTTTTTTGATAGTGTATGTTCGCTGTACTTCAGAGGTAGGGACGAAAGTGTGCACAAGTCCGACATCACTGTCAAAACAGGCATCGATATCTTTTTTCAATACCCTAGCAAGTCCACAGACTTCAAGATCCAGGCCGGCATTAGAAATCGATTTTACGGATTCTTTATCTCCTTCTGATGAGATAGGGAATCCAGCTTCTATTATGTCTACCCCTAGTTTGTCAAGTTGATGGGCAATTTCCAGCTTCTGGGTAGAAGTTAGAGATACCCCAGGGGTTTGTTCTCCGTCACGCAGTGTTGTGTCAAAAACAGTTACCTTTTTATTCGGCATGGGCTCGATGTAAAAATCGATCCCTTCTTTCAGTTCTTACATCCATAATAATCAATATCAGAATGTAGATTTCTAGTATATAAATGCCACGTGCATATTTTTAAGTTTAAAGTAATGTCTTATTTTTTGAGTTCCAGATCGAAAATTATTTATACTAGATGCCCTCTTCTAGTGTTGCTTCTCACAGGGTGTCACACGACATCTAAGAGAATGAAAAACGGAATTTGAAAAACGGAGCTTAAAGGTGCCAGAAAAACGGAACCTGAAAAACGAAAACGGTAGGCGCCTTGAGACATTGTTTTTAGAACAATGGCTCATAAAGATGGACGAAGTTAAGGATTCAAAAGTTCGATTCTTTTGAAACCCTTCAACTATCTTCATTTCTATCATTTAAATTTACGAAATCTCCTGAAAAGGTGGTATTACATAAAGAATTCCTTGTATGTATCCCTCACAAATCAAATGTGTTAAGGGGGCAATACAAACCTTTATATATGAGAATTGCCTTGTAAGTATACCTCACACAATGCGATTGTGTCGAGGTGGATAACACAAAGTTTTATATACAAGAAATACTTTGTATATGATCCTGCGCAAACTGATTGCGTAGGTTAAATCACATCTCTCTTTCATCTTTTAATGGAGTCAGGAGTTTTTTCC
>DADO01000240.1 GCA_002509325.1 Methanosarcina sp. UBA402
CAACCGAATACTACGGGAGTACCATAATTTACAGGATCTGGAAAAAACGTTGGCTTACTGTCAATTTCCCAATCATCAATTCCATTTTTACTTCTAGCTACTGTAAAATGAGAAAAACCCCTGTGATCTTCAACACGTACAAGTAATAGAGTTATACCATCGAGTATGGCAGCTGCAGGATTAAACACTGTGTGAGCCCGATATGGCCAGTTATCAACAGTGAGTATAGGATTTTTACTATACCTTATAAATAGCTCCCCATGGTCCTTCCAGCTCATAGTTCCCCCTTTCCTTCCGGATCTTATTTTTCATTCCTTTCCGGAATTATACCCCCTTTCCTTCCGGATATCATTCCCCCTTTCCTTCCGGATCACTATTTACATAATTTTCCTTTGTATTTCATTTTTCAAGGCTTGATCCCAAGTACGTCCTCTACGTATGCCCTGAGAATTTCTGCAATACTCCAGGCCTGGGCAATGCAGCCACCTGGAGCATGAGGATAGTCCCCATCGAACACTTCAGAAATAGAACCTATACCAGCTGCGGCTTCAATATGCGTATCAAAACCCTCAAGAAGAGCCCGCATATTTTCTAGACTACTTTCTGAATTATTATGCACCTTCAAGTAAGCTTTTACATAGGCGCCAAGGAGCCAGGGCCAGGCAGTCCCATTGTGATAGGCTGTATCTCTGTTCATAGCGTCTCCATGGTACTGTCCTTTATACAAAGGATGATCTCTCGAGAGGGTTCTAAGTCCAAAAGGTGTCAGAAGGTCTTTTTCAACTCTATCTACGATAGCTCTTTCTTTCTCAGGAGAAAGCATGGTATAGGGCAGCGATACAGCAAAGATTTGATTTGGACGGATTGCAGGATCTTTAACCTCATTTCCACACTCGTCACGGTATATAAGGTCAAAGAGGCAGTTCGATTCCGGATTCCAGAAAGTTTTCTCATAATTAGAGGCTACCCCGGCTGCAAGACTCTCAAATGAAGATATATCTTCGCCAAGGAGCGTACCAAGGTAAGAAGCCGTTTTCAGGGCATTATACCAGAGAGCATTGATTTCACAGGCTTTACCCGCTCTCGGAGTTACTGCCCATTCTCCGATTTTAGCATCCATCCAGGTCAATTGAGGTCCCTGCCTGATAAGGTAATCCGGATCCATTCCGATCCCAAAATCTGTGCCATTACAATAGTTATCGATAATCTCGCTTACTGTATCCCAAATATCTGAGAGGAAAAGGAAATCATTTGTATATGCAAAATAACGGTTCAGGGCATGAATAAACCAGAGGGAGGCATCTACTGTGTTGTAAATCGGCTCTCCTCCAAAAGCCGGGAAAGTGTTGGGAACTAAGCCTCTCCTGCAGTATATGGAAAAATTGCTGAGAGCAGACCTGGCCTCTTCAAAACGATAAGGAATTAAAAGCAAGCCTGGAAGAGAAATCATGGTATCTCTTCCCCAGTCAGAGTACCAGTGATATCCTGCAATAACTGTGCTTTCAGTCGTATTACGATTTTTCACTATAAAAGAGTCGGTTGACTTGAGAAGCTTAAGAGCAAAGGGCTCCATAAGCTTTGAATCGAGAGCCAGAAGATTTTGCCGGTTTGCTTCCCTTACATAATGTTTATCAACCTTTTCGAGCGTCAAAGAAGAAATGTCTCCTGTAGAAGCCGCGATAAAAAAACGAGAAGTCCCGGGTTCAAGTTTGCTTTCAAAATAACCTGGATTGAATTTATCTTCCTGGTGGTTAAGCCCCCTTTCCATCTCAGTGTCATACTCCAGGTTATAGTGCCACACAGGATCAGGGTGATACTGGAGATTAGATGAAAGCGAAAAAGTAAAACCATTAGAGCTTGTCAGTTCTACTCCTGTAGGACTAGCTTTTTGGAAGAAGGAAATGTACGCTGCGCGAGCAGTTAGGTTAAAATCTCTTGAGCTTACAAGAGGAAAAATTTTTAGCAAGGCTCCCTTTCTTTGGGATGTAATTTCATAAAGAATACAGGTTGTATTACTATTGTGGATCGTGAAGACTTTTTTCTTTATGGTAAAATCCCCGGGCCGATAAATCCAGAGAGGAAATGGGTGACGAATGAATTCGGAAAGGTGATTGAAGCCTTCAGGGAAAACATTTTCAGAATATTTATGGGCTGCGAGTTTATAAATTTCTTCATTGATAGATATTTCCTCATCCAGGGTAGAAAGCAACAAAAGCCTCCCCGGAGATTTTTCTGGAGCAGCTACAAGCAGTCCATGGTAAGTCCTTGTTCCTGTCCCGATCACTGTGGAGGAAGCATATCCTCCAAGCCCATTTCCTATAATCCATTCTCTTTTTATCCCTTCCTCATATGTTGAAAGAAAGTTTGCTCCAAGCCTGCCCCCAGTCATGTATATTTATTAGGCTCGATTCATTAAATAGCTGTACATTTTGAAAAATAATCCTATCTGGGACTATTAAGTTATCTTTATCAACTCACTACTTTCATTTTACAGACGATAAGACAGAAA
>DADO01000160.1 GCA_002509325.1 Methanosarcina sp. UBA402
GGGATACATATCCACACTAATTAAGAATAACATGCCTGTTATAGGTTCACTTGATAAGGCGATTGAAGATGTACCTCCCTTACCCTGAATAGATACTATCTGGTAAAATAAGATGTGTACTATTTGAAAAGTTAAATATGATTATTTTAGATTCAACATGCTTGATTATATTTAAATGAATTGTGTTTAATTTAATATTAGTTGACTATAAAAACACATACAGTTTCTCTTTTTTACTTATTTTGATTTAAACCAGCATGTTTATATTGTTTTATACATTATTTCCGCTATTCTGACAATGTACATAGAAAATTCCTTAGAGAGAAAGCGAATTATATGAATTATATGTATGAAATCATGCGAATTTCCATATAGTTTCATACGATAATTGAGTAGAGTATGATATATATGTTAATTTAAAAATGATTTATCTATTGTTTTAATGATTATTTGCAAGGTAACTTGCACTTCAATTTACACAGTGCCTTAATTCACACAATTATTTAAAGCAAGTTTGATAGCAGAAATTTTATTGCTTTCCTTTAGTGAACGGAGGAATTGGAATAAGCAAATTAATCACTTTATTATTAGTTTTTCTTGTCCTGATATTAAGCTCCGGAATCGGAACGGCAGCTGAGATCTTCGTCCAGCCAGGAGAATCCATACAGGCCGCTGTTAATAGCGCAGTCTCAGGTGATGTGATAATTGTAAAGCCTGGTACATATACCGAGAATATCAAAGTAACTGTACGTAATCTGGTAATAAAATCAGAATCAGAGAACCCCGCAAATACCATAATAATTGCTAAAGACCCGGATGTAGATGTGTTCAGGGTAGAGTCAAATAAAGTTTCGATTAGTGGATTTAAAATAATGGAGTCAAAAAATGACCATGCGGGGATCTATATGTACCAGTGCAAAAACTGCACTGTCGAAAATAATAGATTGCTGAATAATACTATTGGAGTATATCTGAAAAATTCGGAGTATAACCTGATTCGTGGCAATTTGATTGGAAAAGGCGAGAAAGGGATTGACATTGAGCAGTCCAGCTACAACACAATCTCAGAAAACAGAGCTTCAAAAAACAGGTATGGATTCTATCTCCCGAATTCTGAAGGAAATGTGCTCTCAAATAATATACTTTCGGAAAACAAAGATTACGGGATATTACTTTCAACTGCAACAAGCAGTACCCTTACAGGAAATGAAGTTTCCAATAATGGCAGGGGTATCCATCTCGGCAATTCGGACAAAAATAAGATCTCAGATAATACTATTGTTTTAAATAAGGTTTATGGACTTTTTATCTGTCCCAAAAGTGACAGAAACCATGTTCTAAATAATTACTTCAAAAACACTGTCAATGTTGAAGCTAATAACGGAACCGGCAACATCTATAATATAGAAAAAACTGCAGGTAAGAACATTGTTAATGGTCCCTATCTTGCAGGAAATTATTGGGCAACGCCCGCCGGCTTAGGACCCTCGGAAATTACGCCTGATAATGATGGAGACGGCATAGCTGACAAAGCCTACAGGCTTGAAAACAGCGACTATGTTGATCGCAAGCCTCTGGTAGCCGTCAAGATTCAGGAGCCGATTCTCCCTGTTGCAAATTTCAGTGAAAACGTCACAGGTGGTTCTGCTCCTCTTTCTGTTATGTTCACAGACCTCTCTGAAAATGAAATCGAAAGAAACTGGGATTTTGAAAGTGATGGAATAATTGATTCTTCGGAAGAGAGTCCAATTCACACATATACAACTCCCGGAGTCTACACGGTGAATCTCACAGCAAGTAACGAAAACGGATCTACATACAGTAATATAATAATAAGTGTTACAGAAGAAAATGCAGATAAGAAACAGAATAGTATCATGAATACGCCTGGTTTTGAAGTTATTTACGGAGCTTTTGGGCTGCTTGCTGTATTTATTTATAGGAGAAATTAAGCAATTATGGGAAAGTAAAGGTTATCAGGCAAGCAAAAAGATGTAGAAAGCAGTGGAATATAGAAAGTAAAAAGGTATAGAAAGTAGTTAAACTTAGAGAGTGAAGATGGATGGGGAGTATAAAAATATAAGAAGTAAAATAATATCATTATATCAGTAATTTGGAATTAATAATTTGGAAGCGAAGAGGGGTTTTTATAAATTCATGGGAGAGTTTTGATAAGTATGCAGAGGAATATGACGCCTGGTATGAGAAGTATAAACCTGCATACGAATCCGAGCTTTTTGCCCTGAAAACTTTCCTCCCCGAAAATCCGGAGAAACTGAAATCCCTTGAAATTGGAGTTGGGACAGGCAGGTTCGCCTCGGCTCTTGGGATTGGACTCGGGCTTGAACCTTCAAGGCCTATGGAAAGAATTGCAAAAAAGCGTGGCATTGAAACAGTTCTTGGGGTTGCCGAATTTTTGCCTTTTAAAAATCAGCAATTTGATCTTATTCTGATCGTTACTGCACTCGCTTTTCTTAAAAATCCGATCCAGGCACTCTGGGAAGCTCTGCGGGCCTTAAAGCCAGGCGGACAAATTGTAGCGGGAATCCTTGATAGGGATAGCCCTCAGGGACGCTTCACCGAATTAGAAAACAAAAAAGGCAGGTTCTCTTCGGGTGTGCATTTTCTTTCAGCAGCGGAGGTATCAAAATACCTGGCAGAAATTGGGTTCGAAAGGATTGAGACCTGTCAGACTCTCTTCAAACAACCTGGAGAAATCAGGGAAACCGAAATTCCGGAAAAAGGGCACGGGAGAGGGTGGTTTGCAGTACTTTCTGCCCGAAAGCCTTTTTGAAGCTCTGGGACCAAAGACTTAAAATGAGTTCCGGATTCTGATTTTCCTGAGCCTTTCTTTTCCTGTATCGACAATGGACATTAGTTCGGAATAGGCACTCTCTGAGAGTTCGCTTCCTTGAGTAAGTGAAAAGAGATTTTTCCCATCCGAATAAAGAAGAATTCCATTCCAGGCTGCAAAATGAGGACCAGAAAGGTACTCACAGGGCAATTCCCATCTGGAGATTACATTTTCAAAACCTTCAAAACGGTAGAAAACAGTCCCGTTTTTTAAGATTCCGGTGAATTTCAGGAGTTTACTGGTCATACTCTCATCCAGTTTGAAGTTAAAGAAGCCATAAAAAAGAAAATAAAATAATTTTACCGTTTTTAAGGGATTTTTAAGGAAATTTTAAAAATTTAAGGATATTTTCAAGGGAATTTTCTAGCCTTATTAAGGTAAATGCTTAAAATCTGAGTTCAGTCACTTTTTCCCCTTTTGCGCTGGTAACGGTTGCAGAGATATCTTTAAACTTCGGGACCCCTGTGCCTCCTGTTTCATCCGAGACCAGCATATTGGACCAGGGGCTGTTAGGCATGTATGCAATGCCTCTGTGAGGAATTTCGTATCCTGACTCCTCAGCTTTGACCACAATTTTTCCGAAAGAGTTTTTCAGAATAACGGTGTCACCTTTTTTTATGTTTAATTGTTTAAAGTCTGCAGGGTCCAGCTTTAAGATAGCAGAACGGTCCCGGTATTCCTCTCCAAAACGATTTTCAATCATGGCTTTATCCTGAAAAATGTCCCTGTAAGTTACAATTTTGATTTTTATTTCAGGAGCTGCAAGAAATGATCCAAAATCCATCAGACTGCCTCCATTATTTTCTTGAGGATTGCTTCATCAGACGGGTGAACTGTCTCAACAACAGGTTTAAAGCTTACCTTGGTCCCGTCCATGCGTGTGGCACTGCCTCCTGCTTCTACCCCACTGACTGCAGTATTGATGTAGATCTTTGCATGCTTTGAGGTCAGGGTTTCACAGGGGTCTATTGAAATAACCGGTATTTCAAGCAAATTCTTTGAAACCGACCTTGGAAGGCTTGAAAGCGGGTCAGAACCTATAATAAGTGCTGCATCCACAGTTTTTGCTTTCAGGGATTCGACAACAGAATACTCAGGTCCATGCTTTACTATACCGTCTTCGAATTTTACGCGGTTCACATACCCGGTTTCCGCAAAGAGGTTTTCATTAAAGCCCCGCATATTGTAGTGTCCGACCATGGGCACAAGGTGAAAATTTGCTTTTTCGTTCAGAACTTTCATGAGCCTGAAAACGGGTTCAAGGTCTTCCAGCGAGTAGATAAGACCAAGTCCCGCAAAAATAACCCCGAATTTTGCTCCTTTAAGAATATTTGCCAGCTCAAGTATTTTTTTGGGTGGGTATTTATAGGAGGTCTTCGGCAGCTTTCCTGAAAGGGCTGCAATCAGAGCATCAATAAATTCGGTGTCTCCTCCAGGCGGGATCTGGAAGAAATAGTTTCCGCAGATCTTTGCGGTATGGGATTTCCGAACATCAATCGCAATTGCAGTCCTCTCTTCTTCCCAGCCCTTCTGCTTTTCGCTTCCTCTGGGGAAATAGGAATGTTTTGAGAGATGGCGAGGATGAGAGTCAGAAGGGTCTGCCCCCCAGAAAATGATGACATCGGCTTTATTCCTTACGTCTTCAAGAGTACAGGTCTTAAGTTTATCCTGAAGAAGGGCTTCAACCAGAGGGCCAAGGCAGAACGAGGAGGTATCGTCAAGGGTTGCATTGGTTTTTTTTGCAAGCTCGATTGCCAGTTTCTGAGTCTCGTCAGTGGAAGTCCCAAGCCCAAAGATCAGAGGGTTTTTTGCATTTTTAAGGATCGAGGCAGCCTCACGGACTGCAGTTGCCTCATCAACTGGTTTATTATCAACAAGGAAGTTTGTTTCACCCTTTGCATTTTTCATGTGGGCTACTCCCACTCGGCAGGCAGTATAAACTTTATTTATTATATTCTTTTCAGATTCAACCTCAATATCGTCACAAAGGAGTCCGCAGCCTGTGCACACATAATAGTTTTTCTCCATATCCGCTTCCTCATACAAATTCGATTGCCTCTACAGGGCAGGTTACTATACAACCATAACAGAGAATTTTGTTCTTTCCGAATCGGCGGCATTCCCCTAAGTTCTGAGCTTTTACAACGCCGTCTTCTACTGTCAAAACCAGCCTGTTAACATTCGTTGGAGCTTTTCCAGAGCCTACTCCATAGGGATCATTTGCTACATTGGGAGGACAGGCAACCACACAATTTCCGCACCCGAAACATAGGTCTTCATGCACTATAAGACCTGTTTCAGTCGCGCCTTCGGACGGTTTGAAGAGTTCGCATATCTTTTCATAGCTTTCTCTATACTTTGATTCTTCCTTAAGGGGCGGACAGTCCTCGGGTGTGAGCTCACGGGACATGAGGGATACTGCAAATGCCATACAGGAGGTCTTTCCGCATTTTTTGCAGTTGGTCTTTGGAAGCATCTGATAGAGTTCCATTGCATTTGTCATTCTAAGTCACCCTTGAGTAAATTTTTTACTTCAGTTTCCATTAAAGAGTATGCAGGTTAAAAAATATAATTAAATGCAAAATTAAGGGTATCACTGAAAACTGGTCAAATAACCTTTAATTATTATATATTTAAGTAATCTTCCTTAAACTCTCGCTTTTTTGTTTTCAGTGTTACTTTACTTTTAAGTTGCGTAGGGAATGCCAGGCAAACAGTTACAAACTGTTTTCGATCAAGCCTTTTTTAAAAGGCTTGTGTTGCAGCAGGCGAATACTAAGCAAACAGTTACAAATTGTATTCATCAAGCCTTTTTTAAAAGCTTGTGTTGCAGCAGGGGGAATACCTGGTAAAAATTTACGAACTGAGTCAAGTCCTCAGATTTTGACGCCCTTAGGTAAGCAGGTTTTTATTCACAAGTTTTCTCAGGTCAGGAGGTCACGCAAACTAATTTTTCCTGACTCTAAGAAATAAAACAGTAAAGCCTCTTTGCAGGCAAACCGAATCTAAGAAAACTCAATTTTACTCAACTTAGTTAGATTTGAAGAAAAGTTCACAATGGCAGTTTCCATCCTTTTCGACTTCTTCTTTATGGTAAATACAAGGACATACGATTTTTCTATCTTCTTTTTCATCTCCGGTAACTATGCGGCAGGGACAGTAGCGCCTTCCGAACTTCTCAAGCTTGACTGTAAGTCCATCAAGCACATAGTCAAGAGCTTCTTTATTTGGGTTAAGCTTGTAACCTGCTTTGTCTGCATATTTTTGAGTCCATTCATACATTTTCTCTTTAATCTCATTATGACCAGCCATACAAAAAACTCCTTACGTTTTAAATCTAAACAATCCTGAACTTTGATGAGGAGAATAATATGCAAATATGTAATTGTGTAATATTTGAGCCGTTTATAGAACGGGAATGATATAAAGTATTAAAGATTTTCAAGTTGTACAAAAGTCTTAAAGAAACAACTTAAAGATTTGGATCAACTTCAGTTTATAAACTATATAATTTTTGATTATATACTTAAATTATATGACCTCAGATTTATTCGAATTATTTATAGAAATACCTTATCCTGCGGGAATTATTAATTTATGCTATATAACCAGTTTAATCTCATTCACATTATATAAGCAATTTTCCTAAGCAATTTTCCATTATAATTTTCTCTTGGATTGTCCTTTTGAAACTGGTTTCTCGGTTACGAATTAAGCTCTTAAACTATAAATTAATTGGTAAAACTCCAGTAATAAGGCAGACTTAATGATGCTAAGGTATCGTAAATTAGACTCTCTGGACAGTCAAACTTGGATTGACAGTCTGAAATTAAGTTACAAAGTTAAATCATGGTTAATCAGTTAAATCAGGGCAAATAAAAAAGTTAATATACTAATAAATATAAACTTAATTATATAAATAAACTGTTAAACTCTATCATATAAATAAACTCTTGTCGAAAAGTCTGGTTATGAACGTCAATCCATAAATCCAATATAATTGACATGAGAGTTTATCTTTAACAAGTAATAGCTAACGAGAACCAACTTAAGAAAACCAACTTAAGAAAACAGAACCTCTGGATCATACTGAAATTATCCGGTTTCTAAAATACTCAATCTATTTTCAATAAATTTGGAAAAGCCTATGAAATAAAGGTTTTGATTTTGTACAAAACCCCTATATTTTTATTCAATTCAAAAGAAAAAGTATAGGGATATGTAAAAGTAACTAATTTGTGATTAAGCACCTAATCCACAACTGAGTAATAAATTAATTGATGAACAACAAATCAATTGATGAGTACAAATCAATTGATCAGTACAAATCAATTGATCAGTACAAATCAATTGATCAGTAACAAATCAATTGATGAATAACAAATTAACTGGTAAGTAACAAATTCATTAATGAGTTGTCACACGTTAATAAATGATAATCATTAAAAAGTAGCAAGTTCATGTGAAAAGTCATGTGAAAGTAATAAACTTATGTGAAAGCAATAAACTTACGTGAAAGTAATAGACATAAGAAAGTAACAAATTCACGATTCTTAAACGAGAATATTGTTTTCAGTTTAAAAAGTCTTTATTGAGCTGCTGTACCAGACCTAGATTTTCTGTATGGCAAAATGCTCTGGATATACGGTTCCGAATCATGGTTCAGAAATTATAACTTTCAAGTTATATGTAAAGTATATAAAAGCGATACCGCGAGTGTGATAGCTACATCGCAACATAATCGTTAAGATTTAACATTCAACACTAAAGATAGGTATATGGAGTCACCAATTATGCGAATCGGAGTCTATGTTTGCCACTGTGGGCTGAATATTGCGGGAGTAATAGATATGTTGGCTCTGCAGGAAATGGCAGCTGAACTGGAAGATGTGGTGCTTGCCCGGGAAGTACAGTTTCTATGTTCCGATTCCGGACAGGAAGGCATCATCAAGGATATAAAAGAAAACAAAATCGATAGGGTCGTAGTAGCTGCCTGTTCCCCAAGGTTGCACGAAAAGACCTTCAGGCAGGTGATGGAAAAAGCCGGGCTTAACCCTTACCTTATGGAAATGGTGAATATAAGGGAACAGTGTTCCTGGGTGCACGCCGATGACCCCCAAATGGCGACCCAGAAAGCTTTTGACCTTATAAGGATGGGGGTTGCAAAAGCAAAATTCCTCAGGGAACTAAGTGCAACAAGTTCCAGAGCCAGCAGAAATGTCCTTATCATAGGAGGAGGCGTTGCCGGAATCGAGGCAGCCTTAAATCTTGCAGAAGCAGGTTTTCCGGTCACAATGGTGGAAAGGGAATCCACGATAGGAGGCAAAATGGCCCTTATGAACGAAGTCTTTCCCACAAACGACTGTTCCATTTGCGTGCTTGCTCCTAAAATGACGGAAGTACAGAACCATCCGAATATTACTCTTTACACTTACTCCGAAATTACCGATATTTCCGGATCAGTCGGCAAATTCCATGTAAAAATCAAACGCAAACCCAGATTCATACTTGAAGACAAATGCAAAGGTTGCGTTGACCTCTGCTCAGAAGTCTGTCCTGTAGAAATCGAAAACCCTATGAATTACGGGGTCGGAAAGACCAGAGCAATATATATGCCAATTCCCCAGTCCGTTCCCCAGGTAGTGCTCATAGACCCTGACCACTGTGTCGGCTGCGGGCTATGTTTGCAAGCTTGCCCTGCTGATGCTGTGGATTACGAGCAAAAACCTGAAGAAATTGAGTTTGAAGCCGGAGCGGTCATTGTTTCAACAGGTTACCAGCTTTTTGATGCGTCCAGGAAAAAGGAGTACGGGTTCGGGAAATATCCCGATGTTATAACAAATATGCAGCTTGAGCGCATGCTTAACTCTGCAGGGCCTACAGGTGGAAGAGTCCTTGTGCCTTCCACAGGCAATCCCCCAAAAAGCGTGGCATTCATCCAGTGTGTTGGGTCAAGGGATAAAACCGTTGGCAACGAGTACTGCTCAAGGGTTTGTTGCATGGCCGCACTCAAGAATTCCCAGATGATTAAGGAACGCTATCCTGATACTGAGATCACAATCCATTACATTGACATCCGGGCAGCAGGAGAAATGTACGAAGAGTATTATACAAGGACGCAGGCTATGGGCGTGGATTTCATCCGGGGAAAAGTAGCCGAGATTTACGCAGGCGAAGACGGCAGGCCTGTGCTCCGGTATGAAAACACCCTGGAATCGCGGGTCGAAGAAGAGGCCTGTGACCTTGTTGTGCTTTCAACAGGCTACGAGCCCAGCAAAGCGGCAGAAGGCATAGGCAGGATGCTAAATCTCTCCAGGCGGCCGGATAGGTTCTTTGCGAGCGCCCATCCGAAAATGCGTCCAGTAGATGCTCCGGTCAGCGGAGTTTTCCTTGCAGGCTGCGCCTCAGGGCCCAAAGAGATTCAGGTCTCGATCGCCCAGGGAAGTGCATGCGCATCCAAGGTTATGCAGCTCCTCGGGACAGGAGAACTTGAAGCTGATCCTATGGGAGCTCATGTTGATCCTGAAAAATGCATAGGGTGCAGGACCTGTCTTGAGGTCTGTAAATTCGGGAAGATCAAGATTGAGAATAAAAAAGCTGTGGTTGACGAGGTTTCATGTTACGGCTGCGGAGACTGCAGTGCGGCGTGCCCCGCAGGGGCAATCCAGATGCGGAATTTCGAAAATGAGCAGATTCTTGCCCAGGTTCGGGCTGCAACTGCAAACCGGTCTCAGAGTCCTTTCATTGTGGCTTTCCTTTGCAACTGGTGCAGTTACGCCTGTGCAGACCTGACCGGAATGTCGAGGCTCCATTACCCGACAAACATCAGAGTTATCCGTACAATGTGCTCGGCAAGGGTGAACCCGGAATTTGTGCTTGAAGCTTTAAAAGGCGGAGCCGATGGGGTGCTTGTTGCGGGTTGCAGGATGGACGAGTGCCACTACATCCACGGGAACTTTGATGCAAAACAGAGGATGGATGTATTAAAGGAAGTTCTAAAGGAAATCGGGCTCGATTCCCGGCGGCTTAGGGCCCTGTGGATCTCGGCTGCCGAAGGAGAACGTTTCTCAAACACGATTACCGAATTTGTAAAGGAACTTGAGGAAATTGGGCCCATAGGGACCGAGCTCAAGCTTGACGAAAGCGGGATTGAACTTGAGGAGGTGGCATAATGATCGAGGAGCACCCCGAACAGGAAACTCATGTCTGCACAGGCTGCTGCGGGGCCGGAGAAAACGAAGTTATAGAGGCTAAAGTCAAAGAATTAGAAGCCGAGGAGTTTGAAACCAGGGATCTCGAAGCTGAAAAACCCGAACCTGCGGAGGAGGAAGCCCAGGAAAAGATCACGGTTACGACCAGTATGGACCTTCAGGGTTCCCATTTTCTCTATACTCAGGCAACCGAGAAATCCATCAAGACTCTGGATTATGATTACAAGCGCTGTAATGGCTGTGGAATCTGTGCAGAAATCTGCCCCACAAAAGCTCTCGAAATGGGACCCCTTCACGAAATTGCAACCGGACTTGACGCGCCTGCGGTGATGATGGACCTTGAGAAGTGTACCTTCTGCAGGATGTGTTCAAACCTCTGCCCTGTGCATGCTATCACCTTTGAGGCGATGGGAGAGGTTCCTGATGAGAATCAGTACCCGAAGTACGATACATATGTGAATATTAACGAGAAGTGTCTCCCCTGTTTGCTCTGTGAGGGAGCCTGCCCTCAGGATGCGATTGAAGTTGAGTTCACCTTCCCGAAAAAAGAAGAGATCGCGCCTTTAAAGGAAGGAGCAGAAGGAGAAATCGATATTGACATGGAGAAATGCAATTTTTGCGGGATCTGTGCCCAGTTCTGTGAGGCTTTTATCCTGCTCGAGCGTGAACCCACACCTGAGAATCCCGTGCCATTCGAGCAGCTCCTTGTGGATGAGGACAAATGCGATTATTGTGTACTCTGCCAGGACATCTGTCCTGAGGAAGCAATAAAGGTTAAAGGGGAACGCCCTTGCGAGGCTCCGAAGGTTGAGGGGAAAGTTAAGGTAGACGAGCTTAAATGTACGCAGTGTGCCCGCTGTAAGGCTGTCTGTCCATATGAAGCCGTAGACCTGCAAAAACCCATGGGAGGGGAGCTGAGCCTTATAGAGATAAACCTGAAGGAATGCGATCCTCAGGGCTGCCGGGGCTGCTTCAATGTCTGCCCTTCAGAACTCTGGTATGTGCCTACAGCCCCTGACGACCCGCGAAAAATTGCTTTTGCTGAGGATTTCTGTACTTATTGCGGAGCCTGTGTGAAAGCATGTCATCTGGACGCTATCAAAGTGGAAAGAACTGATGTCTACCATACCGAAATTTCTGAAACTCCCTGGGCTGCCCAGTGGAGGGACGCGATTGAGTCCCTGAAGACAGGAGTTAGAAGTGGGGTTGACCGTGCAGTTTTCAGAGAAACTGAGACCCTTAAAGCCCAGAAGTTCATGGGTATAGAGCCCCCAGCAGTTGACGAGGAAATGCTTGCAGCCGTGCAGGCAAAGCTTGAGGCTTTAATGCCAGCCCTCAGGAGTGCTAGAGTCAGAAAACTCTGGGAAACCGATTCCCCAGAAAACGCGGTTGCAGCCGTGAAAAAGAGAATTGAAAGCTGAGTAGCAAAAAGGCGGAAGCAAAAAATCAAAGGAAATGTATAATCCAGAGGTTGGGAGCGATATTTTTCATTAGCTGAGCCTCAGGACTTATATTTTTCCCTTACAACCATAACAGGAATTTTTGAATGCCTGAGCACATTTTCTGCAACGCTTCCCAGGAGCAGCCTGTCAAGACCTGTCCTTCCAACAGTGCCCATAACAATAATATCCATTTTTTCTTCTTCGGCGTACCGGACCAGCTCAGTGGCAGGATGACCTTCGAGCAGGATAGACACCACATTGACTTTTTCCAGCTTTCCGATTCCTTTTACATAACTCACGGCTATTTCTCCATCTTTTTTCAGGGCCTCGTGCACTCTTCCCCAGTCAAAATCCATACCCATCGAAGAAAAATACTCCATGGATATTACATAAACTGCGTAAACTGTCCCTCCGCTCAACCTGGCAAGTTCTATCCCTTTATTGGCAGCAATCCTTGAGCAGACCGAGCCGTCAGTTGCAATCATTATTTTCTTAAAAGTAACGTTCCCTATGTAGAATCCCCACTTATTCATCACCTGCAAGCAATATAACGGCATCGGGTTTCAGGATTAAAATTAAACCTGATCCAACAATTAGGATAATATTTACACATTCGAACTGATATATAGTATCATTAAACCATTAAGAGTTTAAAGTGTAAATTCAAAAAATGATGCTTAATGTATTTGATTTCTTATACTTTGAGCACGTACTTCTATGGGAAACTTAAGGTTAATTTTATAAAAAATTCAGAAAAAGTCCACGGTCCAAAGCTAAAATCTACGATGTCCACTATCCAATGTAGAATTGTTTGGCGTCGGATAAGAAAAAGCG
>DADO01000157.1:0-252 GCA_002509325.1 Methanosarcina sp. UBA402
TATGGCTTTGTCCACCCCTTTAAGAACATCTGGGCTTATTTCCTGCGTAATTTCAGTGGCAAGAGATCCTATCTCAATTCCGATGACCACAATTTCCGGAAGCGATTGAATCTGTTCACCTATTTTCATCACATCTGTAATTGTTACATCGTGTACTGAAACCATTGGGTGAAACTCGGCACCTGCCAGTAAGTCCTTGCCTTCTATACGATGTATAGAACCCGGAGTGCTATTTGCCAGAACGGCATCTAC
>DADO01000157.1:293-5084 GCA_002509325.1 Methanosarcina sp. UBA402
CTGTTCTCCTATTTTCAATACATCCGTAATTGTTACATCATGTACTGAAACCATTGGGTAAAACTCGGCATCTGCCAGTAAATCCTTGCCTTCTATACGGTGTACAGAACCTGGAGGGCTATTTGCCAGAACGGCATCTACTATAATGACCTTTCTAGCATCATCAAAAAGACTCAGGAGATCGAGCCCGCAGACACCTGCGTCCACGATATCAAGATCTTTGAGGTCATTAAGCTCGGTTTTGTGAAGAAACTCAATAACTTTGAGGCCAACACCATCATTTCCCATTAAAAGGTTTCCGCACCCAAGGATGCGGACTGGAGCATGTAATATAGACATATTCTCACTTAATTAAAAGGCGTACAGGATTTGGAATATGCCTATATTACCTTTTCCGTTAAGATTTTAATTAACAATTTTTTTTAATGTTTTTACTGCCTGCGTTCCTTAGTGAGAAACTTTTGATTTGCTTTGTTGATAACCTCTACATAGTGAGGGTCTGAGAGGTCTTCTTTTCCTGTCCAGAAGATAGCTTTGTAGTACTTCCAGACACGAGGATCAAACTCCAGAATACCAACATGCACTACCAGTTCAAAGACAAACCAGTATGTCATTAGCAGGTGGAAGGCTCTGAGGAACTGCAAGGAACTCATTCCAAATGCAGGTGCAATCAGATTTCCAGCCGAAAGAATCCATGATGCTATGGGAAGGCCGAAAAGCGACCAGTCAAGCTTGTAAAGCACAATGCCTGAAACCGCAATTAAGAATATTGCTGTACCTTCAAGCACAATCAGGAACTTCATTACGGGGTGAAGTTTTGTGACATAGTGTCCCTTGCGCTCATCATAGATGGTAAATGCTGGATATCTGCCTTTCCTGAAGAAATTCTTAATTATACCACCAAGACGGGCTGCATCTTTAGGACCAAAAATATAATGGTCTGTAAAGTGTGAGATTTTACCCATAAACCCGTGACCTCCAGATAAAACGTTGTAAGGGATAAGGATCCAGTTCATTGCAAGCAGGAACGGAACCGCAATCATATGGAGGGCGCGGGCTGAGTGGAAACTCATAAAGTCCCATCCAGCGTATATCTTTAACCCGGTGATTATGAGCACTATCATAGCAATAGCATGAACTGTATGAGCTATCCTGTCAGTAATAGTATAGCGCTCAACAACCAATGGGTTGTTGTTAGATCTCATCGTGGGTCATCTCCTTACACTATCCTCAGGGTAGCTGGAGCGTTTTTCCCGGTCAGGTCAGTGGTGTGAACTGCGCATGCAATACATGGGTCATAGGATCTACCGGTATGGAAGATTCCAAGCGGATTGGTATAATCGACACCAAGAATGTTCTGTACAGCGTTGATTTTTGATCCGATAAGAGCCTGTTCAAGCGGGCCAGGCACGCCTGCGGCATCTCTTGGGGACACATTCCAGGTAGTCGGAACTACAGCCTGGTAATTGGCAACCTTTCCACTGCCGTCACAGGAGACCCAGTGTCCAAGAGCTCCACGCGGAGCTTCCCACAGACCCATACCCTGGGAATTCTTAGCCGCAGAGAGGTCTATAGGTATGGAAATCTTGCCGGTCGGGTCATAGTCAACTGTTACCCAGTTGAGAAGGTTGTATGCAACAACAGCAACTTCCTGGATACGAGCCAGCAATCTTGTGTATACATTAGCTGCAGAATAGCCCTTCTCATTGAGAGCCTGAGCAACTCCGGTTACGAGGGGCTCTTTTGCTGCAAGCATGCGTGCAAGAGGCCCGACTTCACCAGGAATTCCATCATATCTCGGAGCCTTGTCCCAGGTATACCTGCTCTCTGAACCTCCAGTATAGGAGATTTTCTCAGGATCCGTAAACGGAATTGTCTCTCCCTTTGAGGGGTGAAGGTCACCTTTGCTGTCATCATAGAAAGCGTGAGTAACGCTTTCGGTAATCTTGCTCGGATCGAATTTCTGATATTCAAGGTTTCCTCCTACGACACCTGAAGTTAAGACACGTTCACCTTCAGGACTGGCCGAGTCATATCCGTCTTTGGCACCATAGAATCCACCATATGCGACGAAGCAGATCTTTGAGGGGTCAGTGTACCCGCCGATTTTATCGAGTTTAAGGCTTGCAGGCAGACCAAGCAGAGTTTCTCCTACAAGCTCGGAACCGAAAGCTGCAAAGAATTCTGCATCTCCCCAGCCGGCTTCTCTGCTGAAATCATTGGAAGCTAAGGATTTGTCAACAAGCCCCTGAAGATGTTCAACCACGAAGCTTACGGCTTTCTGGGGAGAACTTGCCTGATAGGTATTTTCAATCCATGTATCGAAAGGAACCTGCAAAGTATAGTTTGATACAAAGTCCATTACCTTGAGATAGTAAGAGGAAAGTTTTACAACATCTCCGACATTTGCCCTGTAGGTGTATCCTCCAGGGTAGGGTGTGACTGGGCCGGGCATTCTGCCTCCGATGAGTGCAATGGCTTCATGAAGGGTTTTCTTTGCAGGAATTGCTCCCATATAGGAAGTTCCCGCAGGTACAGCTACCCCGTCAATCTTATAGCCAATTGGAGCAAACCTACCAGCCAACTCCTTCCAGACTGCGTTTCCAGTATCTCCCAGTGTTGCAAGGACATTTTTGTAAGCCGGGTTTGCAAGGTCCGGGCCCCAGAGTACGTATATATGGGTTGCGTGGCTTGCAATGAAATTTAGGCCCTGGAGAATATTCCTCATAACAAGGGCATCTTTTGGAACCTGATCTTCAACTCCGTATAGCTGGTCAAGGGCATTTGTGGCTGTCAGGCAATGAGAAATCGGACAGACTCCACAGATTTTCTGGGTAAGGAGTCCAGCATCCCTGGGGTCCTGTTTCTGCAGAATGCGTTCAAAGCCCCTGAACATAACCGAAGAGGACTGGGCATCAGTTATGACACCATCAGCATTTACTTCAGTGGACACGCGAAGGTGACCTTCAATTCGGGTTAATGGATCAACCGTAACATTTACCATTTTTCACTCACTCTCCTTTCATTCTCCTTACAGCATGCACGCCCGCAGTAACTGCAGCTGCGCCGACTGCGACTTTGGATATCGTATCAATATTTGCTCCAAGAAGCACGCCTTTGTCTTCGGCTTCAACATACAGGGGTCTTGACGTATCTGGGAAACCTGGTTCCACACAGGCAATACAGGGGCCGCCTGCCTGAGTACACATGCTTACAGAACCGTTCCATTTGCGAATTGCACAGTCTGCGTGAGCATAGGGTGCTTTACAGCCTAATTTCCACAGGCATTTTTCTCCACCTACCTGATCATCGAATTCCCCACGGTCATAGAACCCACGGCGGGGGCAGTTCTCGTGCACTGTGTGGTCTGGGGGATAGAAAACCTTAGGCCTGCCGTATTCGTCCAGGATAGCCGGGAGGTCATCAGGTATGCTGATCTTTCCAAGGATTACCGCGCCCAAAGTCAGAAGGACCCAGTCAGGGTGAGCAGGGCAGCCAGGGATATTAATTACCGGCTTATCGATGCCAAGCTCCTGAAGCATGCCTCCTTTAGAATCTTTCTTTGAGAAGGCTACTCCTCTGTAATCTGTATCCTTGGCAACATCGCTATTTGCAGAGGTGATTCCACCATAGGCAGCACAGGCGCCGACTGCAACTATAGCATTTGCATTCTTTGCAGCCGCTCCAAGGATCTCCTTAAAGGTCCTGTTTCCAAGCATGAGATACTTGCCTGAGCCATTCGGGCCGTTTGGAATTGAGCCTTCAACGACCAGGATATAGTTGCCTTCTTCAATGAGCTCTTCAAGGAGAATCTCTGAGTTGAGCTCAGAGGTGTTTACAAGCTTGCCATCTACGAAAATTCCCTGCTGGGCAAGAAGAGTTTCATGGTAAGCAAGGTTGACATTGAGCTTACTGAGTGCCTGTCCAATGTCAGGGTTGCCCGCATTTAAGAGTGATATAGAGCAACCAGTGCATTCTGAACCATGCAGCCAGATAAGCTTGGTCTCTGCAAATTCAAGCGCACTTACAATCTCAGTCTTGTAGGTGTTCAGCATTACAGTTGCACCAAGTGCACCTACAGCTTTCATGAAAGTGCGTCGATCCATTTTTAAGAAATCCACACTGTCCAGTCTACGGACAAGATTTTTAATTCCAGTACTCATCTCTACCACATCTTGATTTTACCCAAATTATACATCCGAAAGAAAACCTTGAATAATTGTTTACCGAAATTATATAAATGCATACATAAATTTACCGCTAATGTTTCAATGAGTGAATAGTATATAAGGTTTTTTACACGATTCGATAAATATATTAATTGGCTGCATTGGAAGGCTATAATTCGACGAGATATATAATGGCGTTTAAAATAAATAAGATAAATCGGTGCATAGAGATGTGCAATATAGTATATATGTGATGAATGTATAGATTCTGAAGGAAAAATAGAATTAAAAAATTAACTTAATTTCAAAAGTTAAAAACTACTAATGATCTACTACTAAAACACACATGATATTTTTCGAATTACAGGCACAAAGAAATGAAAGTACTTGAAAGCACTTTCATGCCAAAAGTAGTAATTTATACCTAGAAATTTGCCTGTATTAGGGCAAAACGCGTAAAAATAAGATAAAATGCAGAAAAGTTTTGAAAATCAAAGAAAAATGGCTCTGTAGAAACCCTCTTAAATGAAGAATTTCCATTTATTTGGACTTGAATCACCTGATATATCTTTACTTATTCATTCCAGAGCCACTGAAACTGACTAAGAGCCTATCCGAAAAG
>DADO01000189.1:0-2743 GCA_002509325.1 Methanosarcina sp. UBA402
TCCTCTTATCTCCATAATGTCCCCAGCAACAGGATTTTCAGGAATAAGTTCCCAGTTGCCGGAGGCCGCTGGGAACTTATTCCTGAAAATCCTGTTGCTGGGGACATTATGGAGATAAGAGGAACCGGTTTTGCAGGAGAGGCTGTGAAAGTGGTGGTGACCTTTGAAAAAGAGGTGCAGGTTCTGGACGGCAGATACGAGTACCTGCTCGAAGATATAATAATTCCCTCCGGGTTCGGCAACAGCTTTATCGTGCAGGCAACAGGGGCCGATGACCTGAATGTGAGAGCAAAGATGCTCCTGTGGATAACTAAAACTGGAAAGGCAAAAGATGGCATTGCTACTGTTTCCCAGACTAATGTCCCTCCAGGGACATATAAGATCAGGATGGATGGAAAGGCAAGCGCTCCTAATGTTAAACTCAAGATCACAGCTTCCCAGGAGGTGGAAGTAGATTCAGGAGGAAGTTTCAGCTACACATATAATACTAAATCTATACCGCCAGGAAATTTTGAAGTAAAAGTAGGGGGCATTGCAAAACAGGTCGAATTAAAGCCTGGAGAAAGCCTGCCTTTGGAAATAACCCCTTCTCCTGATCAGAATTTGAGTGAAGGAAATACCGAGGGGATAGCAACCGAGGGGACAACAACCGAGGGGACAACAACCGAGGGGACAACAACCGAGGGGACAACAAAGGGAAAAGTCGAGAGAAAAGATATTTCCAGGGAAGTAAAGGGATTTATCGAGAACTCCACGGATCTAAAATCCAAAAAGATATGGATAGTGGGTATCTTAGCCGGATTAATATTATGCTTTGTTTATTTAAGAAAGATGAAACAATAAAAATGCATTAAGGGATAATAAAAATACATTAATAGATTTTAATTTTTTCCTTTTTGTATCTTTTGAATATGCTTTCGATAAACTATAAATACATATTAATAGTAGACATTTCATTAAGTAAAACATATGAGTGTTAACTAATCTAATTAAAAACACTAATCTAATTAAAAACAAATTTATTAAAAAAGAGATAAATAGACAAAACCTAATAAATAAGAAAGTAGATACTAAATAAAAGTAAAAAATATATAGCAAAAGTCTGGGATAAAACAGTAGACCTTAATATAAGGGGTGTAACGATTGAAGAAAACAGGAACAAGTATATTACATAGCAAGAATTGGAGATTAACCTTCGCGGTTTTTATCTGTATTTTCTCACTGATTTCAATATCAGCCGCTATTTCGGAGAAAGGACTCTGGGTTGCGTCTATCGAGAAAAACAAGGAGAACGTTATTTTCGCGAACCATAGCGAGAGTCCGACTGAAGGCGGTTGGATTCTTCTTAGCGGAGGAAAACAAATCCAGCTCCCACAACCTCTTAATTTCACATATAGTGGGATAGATAGCCTGGAGAGAGCAGGAACCAAAATTGAACTAACCCCTGAGTCAAAATCAAAATCAAAATCAAAATCAGACCAGGAAAACAATATTGAACTGGCATTTACGTACCCCTACTCCACACATCCTTTCTATACTGAAGGCCAGTGCGTGCAAGTGGACTTTAATGGATCTTCAGCCTTCAAGAAGCAGGATGTGAATATTTATCTTATCAAGGGGCTTGGTGTGCGTTCCACTGGAAAAGCCTTCATAGATCTTGTGGATAATGAAACCATAAACATGGAGGAAATTTTTGACAAAGGTACGGACACTTGCACCAAAATATGCGCAACTCTAGACAAGAACGGAGACCTGGCTAAACCCCTTGGCTTTGACTGCCTTGAGCCCGGGTATTACGGCATCGTTATAACGCTTGCGGATGAGGATGATAAAAAGGAAAAACCTGATAAAAAGGAAAAACCTGATAAAAAGGAAAAACCCAACAAAAAGAATAAATGCGGCGAAGAAAGAAAGGTCCTCTCAGCAACCGGTTTCGCAGTGCTTGACTACGATCTGGAAACGTATGCATTAGGCGCTCTTGACGAAGAGAAGGATCTTGATGTTGAACTATGCCTGAGAGACGCGCCTGCGGAAGGCAAATTCACATACGGTGCCATGCTGGTAAGGAAAGAAGCCTATAAAGCCGAAATAAACCTCAGCACCAATGGAACAAGAGCCGGTACCGATGTTTTCATTAACGAGATCGACATTGCCAGAGGTCTGGGCTTTAACACCACGAACTACAAGTCTAAACTCAACAAAAATGAACTTCAAAACGACATCCAGACTATTATTGGAGAAGGCAACGGCACGATATGCATAGGTGGGGAAAACCAGAATTGCCTTTCCCTGATAACCCTTGACCTCAAGCCAGGGGACTACCTCCTGTTTACAGGTGCCTATGAAGATGGCAAAGGTGTCGTGGGCATAGACCAGAAAGAAGTGGCGATATGCGCAAAGAAATGACCATATGCGCAGCTAAAACTCGATCAGTAGTGAGATAAAAAGTAAAAACTAAAAGGTTAAATCTCTATAAAAAGCGAAAAACAGCAAAAGAATGTTAAAGGCTTGAGAAGAAGGATTTCTCACAACCGCCTTCTTTTCTGCCTTCTTTTTGATTTTCCTGTATTTATTTGTTTTTTATTATTTTTAATTGTAGTATCCTCAAACTTTAGTCCCAACCCTCTAAATAATTATTTTCAGTCAATGGTTTTTCTCAATCCACTTGCAACAGAAAACCCTACTCAGAGGGACTTTTGGCTAGAGAAACTGAACAAACCTATAGTCACCATTTTAAATAATG
>DADO01000189.1:3121-3254 GCA_002509325.1 Methanosarcina sp. UBA402
TGCCTTTTTGGATCTATGCCATGTTAGCTCTGTCCAGTATAAGAAATATCTTTACCCCTATATCTCTCTTAAAATCGATTAATGACTTTAAATAAGAGTCTGTATTCTGTTTAACCTGACTTTGACAGTAAGA
>DADO01000187.1 GCA_002509325.1 Methanosarcina sp. UBA402
TATAATGATGGACGACCAAAAATTGTGAAAACTGAAATTTTACTGCAGAAGGAGGGTTTAAAAACAGCACTCAAACAAGATTACTAGAAAAAAAGATTATAGATAAATGGTAAATTTTTCAATTCATTATAAATTTATAATAAGTGAACTCGACACTACTTTAGAGCAAAAGCAAACGGTAATTCATATGAATTTTATTAGCCGATTCATCTTAAAAGTTAAGAATATAATGCCTTTAGAGGCTCTTCTCTTTGTTTTACAGTATATATGGTTTGCTGTTTTTCTTTTAACAATCTTTGGAAACATAGTCGCCCTGGTGATGACACCAGCATTGTTTGTTCTGTTTTTCGTACCGATAGTCTCTATTGGACAGAATATTGTTCAGAGCAGGAAGGATGTCAGAAAGATTTCATGCTGTGTACCTTTATTAATTGCTGGTGCGTATCAGACTATAACAACTGTGGCTGGATATACTAGAGTTATGATCTATGGATCTCATCATGATTCGTTGCTTTATGCCTTGCTCTTTCCGATTCAGAAAATAGTGGAAACTGTAATCTATCCTATAACTGATAAAATATTTTACTTGGGGTCTCCGTATAACCAGCTGCCTGATACTATATTCTTTGTTGTCATTCTTCCGGCTAGTCTGTTCATTTACTTACTGCCTTCGGTAGATTATGACAGGACAAAAATTACAAAAGAGATGAAATTAATTGCTTTATTACCACTTCTTTGTATTGCTATTCCGATAATTGTGCAGACAGTTAAGATGAGGCTGGGATTAATCGATGAGCTTATGATTCAATCTTTCTGGTCTAGGACTTTCTGGTCTAGGATCGTCTTAGACATAGGACAGATGGGATTCTTCCTGCTACTGCCTATACTAGGTATCTTGTATATAGTGCACTATCATAGGGTGGTTAGGTAGAGTAGTTAGAACTTCTACGGAAAAATTCTAAGATTAGTTGGCTAATTAAAAAACACTAAACCAATCACAGAGTTGAATTTGCTTGATTTTGTACTTCAATTGCATAAGTCCTATAAATATAATCAGGAACTTTTTGAAAAAATACTGTAGAAGTTAATATCTAGGCTCTTGGTCATTTTATACTTTTAGCCTTTTATTCAGGTCAGGCACAAGTTTATCAAAATACCGGGTTACCACACAGGACTCTGCACATTTTCCGCATCTGATACAGGCTTCGTTTACGCGCGGTATTTTTCCTTCTAGAGAGATTGCTCCGACCGGGCAGGCTTTTACACAGATCCCGCAGCCCGTGCAGCGTGAAAGCCTTGTAAATTGCTTTGCAGCCTCCTTAAAAAGCGAAACTGCTTTTTCTTTTGTTTCCGAACTTACAAGCAGATTCCCATTCGAAAAAAATTTTACAGTTCCGGTCTCGGTTTTAACCAGCAACATTCCAAGATCCTCCGCATAAACTGTGTTTCCCAGTACATTGAGGAAGCTTGCAGCTTCTTTTTCCCTGATGCCTTTAACTCCTGCTTCTATTGAAAAACCGCCTGCCCGACAGGGGGAGATTCCGGACACGACTTCAATTTCAAAGTCTTCAGCATTATCTCTCGCAAGTAGGGAAATTCCTAGCTTCTCAGACAGCCTGAGCATTTTAGGAGGCAGTTCTTTCCAGCGCCAGAACCCATGTTCTACGAATTCCTCGGAAAGCCCCCGGGTTTTCGCCCATTCCAGCAGGAAGGCATTCCACTTCGTGTACATTTCAGGGTGTAGCTCTTTTACTCTGGCGTATTCGGCAGTAAGGGCAGATGGGCAGAGCCAGCATCCTTCCCTTTCGAAACCAAGGTCATAAAGAGGATTGTAGGGAAGCTTTCTCCAATATATATAAAGCCACACCTCAATTGCTTTCCAGTTCCTGATAGGGAAGATATTGAGCTGGGCAGGGACAAAGGGATTGGTCTCGCTTGCTGCAATCTTTGCCCTTGAGAATGACTCGTGCTTTCGCTTACCGTCGATTGTCAGATAAGCCACATTGCTGGCTCCTTTTCGAGAGTAAGTTACTGTCCCTGTATCAAGATCTCCTGCGGTTGCCAACTTGCAGACTTTGCAGCACCAGCGGAAGTCTTTTGCAGGGGGGCCGAATTTTCCTACCTGATCCCAGAAAGAGGAACCTGCGTTTGCTTCCCTGAGGGGAATTTCCCTTTCCCTGCAGAAGTTTCGTACAAACTCAACAGTTTCCGGAAATTCTATTCCGGTGTTCAGGAAGAAAGCTTTAAGTTCCCTTTGTTTAAGGGAGGCCTGAGCTAGGTCAAGCACTACCAGGCTGTCTTTTCCTCCGCTAAAGGATACATAAACAGGCAGGTTTTGGAATTCTTTCCTGAAAACAATCCCGCGAATGGTGTTGATTGCATTTTTTCCAAGCACTTGGAGGTGTTTTTTGTTTGCCTCTATGCATGCCCCGAGATCCGGAGTTTCAGGATGTAGCGATGCTTTACTGCTGTCAACCTTTCTAATCCTGAGGACTTTTGTCCCGGATTCAAGCGAAAGTTCAGGCTCAGATCGGATTTCGGCATTCAACTGTTGAGCCGAAACCGTTGCATCGGTTAACCACGCCGCGCTGCCAAGGGGTTTAATCAAACTTTTCTCAAAAGTTTGCGGTTGATCACGCCGTTGCAGGTTTGCATCAATATAAGAAACCCCATATCCAGTCAGGCTGCCTGCGGTAACAAGGACGAAGTCTCCTGCTTTTATATTGCTATCAAAAATTTCAACTGATTCTGCAGCCACACTTTTTCCATTAAGGTGCTTATTTGTTTTTTTAAGTTTGACTTTCCTGCCATCAGCGTGTTTCAGGAGAATTTTTGCTCCCTGAAGGGATGGCTCAAAACTGTAATCCATTTTCGAAAGCTCAAACCTGAGAATACCGAAAATGAAACCGTCTACAAGCACTTCATCAGTTTTATCCTCACCAGGGATTTTATTAAGAAGAATTAGCCTCTCTCCGAGAGGATTGCAGCCGAAAGCCAAATTAAGCTGCCTATCCAGGACTTCCCGCTCGTAAGGAGAACAAAAGCGGACATCTGCAGGCTGAGAGAGCAAAAGGACTTCACCACGGCCGCCGCATCTCCCGCATGCTTCCCCTATAAGTGGCAGATTACACTTTCCGCACCAGAAAATTTGATCGTCTTCATACTCGTAACGCTGGGAGTTCTTTTTCTTCTGTAAATCCAGATCCTGATTTTTCTCATAGCCATAGCTCTTGCCAGAAACTTGTTTTCCCTCTGAAGACCTTTCTTTAGAAAACATTTCCTTGGAAGACTTTCCTCTGGAAAACATTCCTTTAGAAGACTTTTCTTTATAGCCTGTGGATTTGTTTTCTACACTGTTTTTCGAGGCCTGAGAATGCTTTCTATTTGGAATCTGAGAATGCTTTCTATCTGAAGTCAGGTAAGCTCTATTCTCTGAAGCCCGGGGTTTTTTTCTATTCTGGTTACTTTTTTCTGTTTTCTGTGGATTCGAAGCCTGGATTTTTTCTTTTTTCTGCCGCATAGAAAAGCCTGGTTGTGGTTCGAGGAAATAGTTAAGTATTTGATCAATCAGTTTTATGGTTCAGTTTTATAGTTCAGTTTCACGGTGAATAAATGTATCAATATATTAAGATTTTGAAGCGGGGAAAGTTTTTTGGATCTAAAGAAATCCACCATTCAGTTTAAACAATAGCGAAGATTAAAAAGGAACTCAAAGGCTCAACAAAGAATCATTCAATCGATAAAAACTATTTTAATCGACAAAGACTCATTATTATGAGTGAGTATTACTTTAGTCATATATAAAAATTGATATTTTAATTAAAGATAAGAAGTAAGTAAGTAAGTAAGTAAGTAAGCTTCTTGCTATGACAGGGGTTTACTCTCAAAGAAAATATTGAAGTTAATCTTGAAGGTAATAAGGTATGAAGTACGACGTTGTTGTGGTTGGAGCCGGTCCAGTGGGATCTACTGCAGCTCGCCACGCAGCTTTAAACGGGGCGAAGGTTCTCCTGCTCGAAGAGCATGCTTCCATAGGGTCACCTGTAGGCTGTACCGGGCTTTTGAGCACCAGGGCGGTTGCAGAGTGCGAGCTCAAGCCTTCGGACGATTTTGTGTTCAATTCCGTTCGCGGGGCTTTTGTACATGCTCCGGACGGGCAGTGCCTGCCAATTGATGGAAAGCAGACCAAAGCATATGTCGTCTCACGGAAAAACTTTGACCGCGCCCTGGCAGTAATGGCTGTAGAAGAAGGTGTGGAGCTCTCTCTCAGAACAAGAGCTGTAGGACTCGAAAAAACCAATCCTGAAACCAGTAAGGAAGGGAAAAAAAGGGAAGAGCAGAAAAGTTCCCAGATAAAATTAAGGGTACTCAGGAACGGCAAGCCCGAAACAATCTGCACATCCGCTATAATAGGGGCAGACGGCGTAAAAAGCCAGATAGCCAGTTATGCAGGGCTTGGAAAACCTGCCCGCGTACTTCCAGGTATCCAGATTGAAGCTCCCTATGCCTCGGATAACAGCGACTTTGTAGAACTTTTTCCTGGCTCTTTTGCTCCTGGTTTTTTTGCCTGGACGGTGCCTGTTGACGAAAAAATTTCAAGAATAGGACTTGCCCTTGAACCCGGACTAGCCTGGAAAGATAGGCAGGAAGAGAGCTCTCCCCTTTCTTACCTTAAGAAGTTCCTCCACTCTAATCCTCATGTAAAAGCAAAATACTCAGGAGGCATGCTTGACTTTGTAATTGGGGGTATTCCAATAGGCCCTCAGGAAAAAGCAGTTTCAGATGGAGTCCTGCTGGTAGGTGATGCGGCAGGGCAGACAAAACCAACATCAGGTGGGGGAATCTACCCCGGGGCTTTTGCGGCAAAAATCGCTGGAAAGGTTGCAGCAAAGGCCGCTCTTGAGGGAGATACCTCGGCAAAACAGCTTTCCGAATATGACCAGCTCTGGCGGAAGAGCCTTGGAAAAGAGCTTGAAATAGGCTTGAAAATTCATGACTACATCGGAAAGCTGGATGACAGGCAATTTAACGATCTTATAGGTTCGCTAAACACCCCTTCGATTCTCAACACCATCACCGAGTATGGAGACATGGACCATCCATCTATACTTATGAAAAAACTTATGTTCTCAAGAAACTCCTTAAGACTTATGAAAGCTTTTGGAACGTTCTTAAGGACGCTCTTTTGACATTTTGAAGTCTTTTTGCTATTTTTATATTTTTGATGGTTTCGGCTGTTATTATTTTGAAGAACTCTTCACTTTATGGTAGAATTCTTATTTTCAACAGTTTAAATATATAGCAACATAAAAAAATTCCAAGGGGGAACAGCGAGAACGGGTGTAGAGGTCTCCGTCCTCCCAAGGTTAGACTGGGTTGCAGAGCCTCAACTCTGCTAGGACGGAGTTTGAGTAAATCAGAACAAATTATTTTTTGATTCTCTTTCAGGCTTCCTCTTCGTTCAGCCTGTTTCTTTCAAAGTTTAGGATTTTTCTGATTATTATTTTTTTAGACCCTAGCCAGAGTTCCTCATTTTCAGGGTAAGTCTCTTTTGCATACTCATAAAGCTCAGATACACTCATATCATCAAGTTTTCTCTTGAGTAAATTGAGATTCTCCATAAAAACACCTTTTTTAAAAAGTTTAAGCTTTAATTTGAATTTCAATAATAGTTTTTATATTATTTGATATTTTTATCTAAATAACTTTTTTTGACATTTCTACCTTGACAATTTTCAGAAATCAATAGTACTTTACTTCTTTGGATAATATTGATTTTGGGTAATATTGATTAACCTTGCCAGGGTCTGTGAACTCACAATTGTCAGGCTTTTTATAAATATTCATGGCTGATTGTATGGATTTCCCGAAACTATATTGGAAACTTATTTTCTTTAAAGCTCTCGAATTAGAATTTCGATTTAAAAACCTATCCTTTTTTTCACCAACTCTTGCCATTACATATCTTAAGATAGGAAATAAGCATCGGCGTGTGTTAAATGAAATCTTTTTTCACCAACTCTTGCCATTACATATCTTAAGATAGGTGTATATCTGAATCGCATAATAAAATTGGTCGCTGTTATGGCGAAAAATAGTATGGTATATAAAGGTAGATCAGGAAGGATACAAGAAAAAAGCATAGTAGAAGCTGTCTCATAACTACTTT
>DADO01000098.1 GCA_002509325.1 Methanosarcina sp. UBA402
TTTTGATAAGCTGAATAGTTACAATAAAGATAAAATAAAGCTTATAAAAAAATTGAAAGCTTAGAAATCAAGTAAAAGAAGTAAAAGTTAAACTGATAGTCTACAACATAAACAAAAAGAAAGTAAATTAATTCAAAACGGAAAAGAATTCAATAATAAACTCGTTTATTTTCTAAGCCATGAATAAAGTATCCATAGTCCGCTGCCCTGACTATTCTAACACAAAAAGAGCGATAGCGGAAGCTCTGGAACTTCTCGATGGCTTGGAAAATATAATTCACCCAGGTGACCGCGTACTTCTGAAACCAAATATCCTTGCAGCCAGTCCTCCAGAAAGTGCGGTAACTACTCACCCCTTAGTTGTAGCATCAATGTGCGAGTTCGTGCTTCAGGCTGGAGGAAAGCCTGTAGTCGGGGACGGAGCTGGAATCTCAAGGCCAGGAGCCACCTCAAAAGCCCTTAAAGTTTCAGGCATAGAAGAAGCTGCCCGAAAGGCCGGAGCAGAGGTAGTAAATTTCGAAACTGCAGGCTTTGCCCTGGTGAATGTCCCTGACCCCTTGCAATTCCGTAAACTATACATTGCAAATCCTGTCCTTGAAGCCGATGTAGTGATCTCCCTTCCAAAATTAAAAACTCACGAACTTACCTATTACACAGGTGCAGTCAAGAACTTTTTCGGAGTTCTTCCTCTAAAGTGCCGAAAAGAGGCACATCTTCTTGGAAAAAGGGACCTTTTTGGAGAAGCTGTAGCCGACGTGTACTCGGTAGTCAGGCCAGGTTTTGCAGTCATGGACGGAGTTATCGGTATGGAAGGAAACGGACCTTCTCATGGGAAACCTATAAACTCCGGGGTGATTCTAGCAAGCCAGGACTGTGTTTCTCTGGATATTGTTGCTGCGGAAATGATAGGCTTTGATCCCCTCAAAATTCCTACGACTGTAGGAGTCATGAAAAAAGGTTTTGGAAACCAGTGTCCTGTCGTGGTCGGAACTCCATTAAAAGACGTTAAAATGAAATTTAAACCATCCAGTGGAGGAGTCAGTACAGCTCCTTCATTTCTTACCCACCACCTGGGCAAATATTATAAGATCTATCCCAGGATCAACAGAAGAAAATGTACTCACTGTGGAGCTTGCCATTTAAATTGCTCTCCCCATGCTATTGAAAGGCTCGAAGACGGAAGTTTCAGGATCAATGAGGAGAAGTGCATTTTATGCTACTGCTGTCGAGAACTGTGCCCCAACAATGCGGTAGAAATTAAAAAGTCATTGCTTGCAAAGCTCCTGACAGAAATGACAACCTAATCGTAAAATGTGATAATAAACCAGAAAAAACGTGATAATAAACCAGAAAAAATGTAAACCGGAACTTAACTCCTTTTTATATTTTTGGAGTTGATTTAAAGGCAGATCCACACTTCTACAATGAACCCGATTTAAACATCTTCCCCGATTCAAGTTAATTCCAGCACCCCTGTCTGCCAGTAGATTGATATCCTATGTCTGCCTTGATACCTATTCTGACAGACTGAGGTTTAAATGTTGCCTGGTCGTTCTTCTATTCTTCTTGTCTGCCAGTAAGGCTGGTATCCATAGTAGCTATACATAGTAGCAAGCCATTCGCGGTTAGTTACAGGCCAATGGTCTTTATCAAAGCCTTCTGCTTTTTCAAGAGTTTCTTTGGTAACATCAAGTAAAAAGGCGTGCTCATGCAGCCTCAGTGTAAGAGCCTGCCAGGGAATTGCAAATAGTTTATTGCCCAAGCCCAGGAATCCGCCAAAAGAAAGTGCGGCATAAGCTACTCCTCCATCTGTGAGATCAATCATTAACTCTTCAATCTTTCCAAGGTTTTCTCCAGCTCTATTAACAACCTTATCCCCTTTTATCGTGCTTGCTGACAAAAAATCTAAATCACTCCTACCTTCCATGGTTTCCATCCTGGTCATCCTTTGTGATTCGGTTTGTGCCATCACTCCGGTTCCTGCAACTCCTATCTGCCAGTAAGGTTGGTATCCATAGTAGGTGTAGGCCCTAAAGAGCTCTTCACGAGTTAAAGGCCACCTGTCCTTTTCAAAACCTTCTGCCTTTTCAAGAATCTCTTTAGGAATATCAAGTAAAAAGGCGTGCTCATGCGGTCTCAATGTAAGAGCTTGCCAGGGGATAGCAAACAGCTTATCGGCCATGCCCAAAAATCCGCCAAAAGAAAGTACGGCGTATGCTATTCTCCCGTTTTCGAGATCAATCATCAGTTCTTCAATCTTACCAAGATCCTCTCCTGCCCTATTGACGACCTTATCCCCCTTTATCGTACCAGCTGACAAAAAATCCGGATTATCCCTATGTGCCATATTCTAACTCCCTGTGTTTTAGGAGACGCTCCGTCTCAAAGCCTGTGCTCCCAGGCACAGCTCCAAAACTTCTCCCCCAATTAATATTATTTTTTTGATGTTACTTAAAACTACCGGAAACGTTAAATGTAATATTTTGAGGATCTCAAATTAGCTTTTAAAATCCCTGATCTAATTTGATATCCATTTCTTTATTTCTTTAAAAGTATCTCCCAAATGAATTCTTATCTCCAACCTCACTTTGTATTTCTGTCAACACCAGTAGTTGTTATGCTATGAAACTCAATAGAGAG
>DADO01000097.1 GCA_002509325.1 Methanosarcina sp. UBA402
CCTATCAAAACATGTCTGTTGATATTGATTCTAACGAAAATAATTTCTTAGCTTCTTCTGTTTCCATTTTATCGGCTAATTGCTTTCTTTCTTTTGAAAATTCAGCTATTTTTAAATGCCTAATTCCATCCATCCTTTTTGTACAATTTTTGCTGAATTCACATTTTTTACATTCAGTTCCCTTGTAAAGTCTGTACTTTCTATTTATTCTTGATAATTACTATTTTTATATATAAATAGAGTTCACAGAGCATTGGAAAAAAGGCCGAAAGTGAATTAAACCAAAATGCTCAATACCTGCTGGGAAGTATTGATCTAAGCAAAGCACGCTTTGTAAAAATCAATATTGAGAGTTTTGAAAAATCATTTTGAAAAATCATTTTGAAAAATCATTTTGAAAAACCATTTCCAAAAAACTATTGTACAGGTAATTTAATACTCCTAAAAGGAGGGATATAAGTTGAAAAAACACTTGCCCATACTCGTGATGTCGATCTTTATTCTTGGGGCTGTATTCTCAAGTGCTATTGCAGGTGCAGCCGATAACCCAGCAGTAAATGATACAGCATCTAAGATTTTAAAGACCAATGAATCCACCAATAAATCTGTAAACAAATCCATCAATAAACCCGTCAATAAATCTGCCAATAAATCCGTCAATGAATCCGTATCACTGAACAAGACGTGCCCTGCTAATTTAACCGAAAACACGACAGGCACGAAAGAAACGACAGAAATTCCTGTAGCTGAACAGAAGTTCAGGGTTGGCCCAACCGTGGTACTGAGGCCGGTTAATGACGTTATAACCAAAAACGAAGACGGTCTTGTTGAACTTTATATCGATAACCCATCCCTTAATGATGTGACGCTGAACGTAGACGCAAGGATCAGCGTACCCGCTGGTATTCACGTATATGGACAGGGCTTTGCTCAGACAGGTGCAGCAGGTACGGTCTATGGGATATTTTCTGTGCCCCCAGGAAGTGCCAGGACAATCTATATTGATATCAAGGGAGACAAAGTAGGCACTTCTACAATACACTTCAGCGGTCTGTACTGGCCTGGAGATAATAAGGATGACTACAACCCGATTTCACTCAGCCATCCCTTTGTAGTCAAGGAAGTTTCCGAAAATCCCGAAAAAGTCCCCATCCACGAAGAGGCTCCCAGCCATAATGGGAATGGAGGAATAAAAGCCGATGGAGAGGGCTCATTCAGCATCCCCGGATTTGGGATATTAATCGCAGCTATAGGTCTGTTAGGAGTTTATGCTGTTAAGAGAAAGTAAGTCGAGCTATAAGTCAGGCTAAATAGAAGTTTAAACGCAATTTCAGGAAAAATACTATATTTTTCCTATTTTTATGTTTTTGATATCTAGAGAAAGTATCCAGAATCTGAAAAATCCTTTCACTTAAAGCTGAGACTGGAAGTTTACAGATGGCAGCCCAAGAAGGTAGTAGAATGTCTGAAAGGGGTATTTTAAAAACTTTAATTGTTTATCTCTTAATTGGTTTTTTCCTGGTAAGCAATATCTCGTGTGTATATGCATTATCTGAGGCTTCGGTAGATTTTTACGAGAACAGGACAGAGCCCTCAGGAGAAAAAATGCAGCATTCACAGGAGGAAGCACAGAATTCCGAAGAGCAGCCACAACCCTCGGATGATATAGGCATTCAAACTTCAGAAAATAATGAGTTAGAAACCGAAAATACAGGCTTAAAACCTTCAGAAGGTAAAGAAATAAAATCTCCAGAAAATACAGAGGTAGAGCCTGCTAAAGAAACCGAAACCAGTTCTTCGGAAAATACGGAAGTAGAATCTGCTGAGGAAATCAATAAATCCGTTGAGGAAATTGATGAATCCGCTGAGGAAATTGATGAATCCGCTGAGGAGTCCAGGATAACTGAAGCTAACTCAACTGAACACAATGAAACGGTATCTTCAGAGAATTCGGAAGCTCAGTCCTCAGGAGATATGCAAGTACAAACTGAAGATTCAGAAAATCAAACTTCAGGAGAGTCGCAGGTCCTAGAAGACAACGAAAGCGAATCTTCGTATCGTACAGAAAATTCATACTATACCTGGAATTCATACAATATCGAGCATTCAGAGTATACTAAAATCGAAAATAATACATATGTACAATCTGAGCCTGAACAAAAGGCGGCTTCCGAAAATTCCGGATCAGCCAGGAATTCCAAACCTGCCCCGCCTTCTGCAAGTGTCGATCTCCATGGCGAAAAAACCCAGGTTGTTTCTGGAGAAGACATCCTGCTTAAGCTTTCAGCAGTTAATATTATCACAAAACCCGTTATGCATGTTCAGGTCATAATAATTCCACCCTCAGGAATGAGTGTCTCTTCCTCGGCGTTTGTTCAATCAGGCGCAGGACAGTATACGACAACGTACGAGCTTGAACCCGGACAGGGTAGGGACATTGAAGTAAGGATTGAAACCAACCAGCCTGGAGATTTCAATGTCAAAGGCAGGGTAATCTATTATTTCGGTGAAGATAAAGAAAATATAGAAGATCATACGCTTGATCTTCCTATACAGGTAAAAGAAAAATCGTACGCTGTAGAAGAAAGCCTGCCTGGATTTACACTGGTGAGCCTGGTATTCGTATTAATAGGTGTGTTTATTTTAAAGAGATGTTAATGTTTGTCTAAAGAGATGTTAATGTTTGTCTAAAGAGATGTTAATGTTTGTCTTAAAAATATGAAAATGCATCAAAAGGCTCTTGATTTCTTCCAGGAATGGTATAACTTTATAAAACCTCATGAATCTCTAAAAGAAAAAATAGACTCTGATAGGGGAAAATGGCTCCAAAAAACACCAGCAATAAAACATCAGCAATAAAACACCAGCAATAAAACACCAGCAATGGCAAAAAAATTAACTGATCACATATGGAGTTTAAAGGAGGATCTCAAATTAGCTTTTAAAATCCCTGATCTAATTTGATATCCATTTCTTTAAAAGTATCTCCCAAATGAATTCTTATCTCCGACCTCACTTTGTATTTCTGCCAACACCAGAAGTTGATATGCTATGAAACTCAATAGAGAGTAGAGATTTCTACTCTGATTTC
>DADO01000048.1 GCA_002509325.1 Methanosarcina sp. UBA402
AAGGCATTTCTAGCACTGGAAAATAAATCATAAAATCATCTACCGTATAATGATGGACGACCCTTCTCCTTGTATCTCAGAATATTTTGATTTTATTGTCTATCTTGTTTATTAATTATTATGGCTACAACCAATTTTAAGCCTACCCGGGAACATCGAAAAATGCAGGAAAATAGAAGAAAACTAAGAAAGGAAATGAGAAGGAAACAAAAAACAGAGAAAGGAAATAGATCAAGGGATAGGTGGGAAGATTGAAAGAAAATAGAGAGAAGGAATAGATTAAGGCAAAGAGAAACGATAACTCTGAAAATTTTGAAGAAATAGGGAGCATCCGTCTTTAGAGAGGAGGAATGGGGATAGATGAGGGGGGTTTAAAAAGGAAGTTTACGGATGCCCAATCTAAGTATTATATGTATAAATATATAAAATTAAGTTTATACTGCAATGTTATGGAAATTCATAGAAGTACTCAAATATTTTTATAAAAACCTCTTCAACCTGAATTTTCAGGAATTGAGGATAGGACTTTTGTCCCCATTTAAAAATTTGTAAACTTTTGTCTATTCTTTGGACATTTTCCTTTTAGAGGAAGGCTGCTTTTCCAGTATTCTTTCCAGTACTCGAATTGAGGTTTTTAGCTCAGGGATAGTTCACATGCTATAACGCTGTTTTTTGAGGCAGGAGGAAGCTCACTCTACCATTGATTGAACAGTTTTGATTGTATCCTCAGCCGTGATAATGCGGCAAGCAAGAATGTCCTATTTCAAGCGTCTCCTTCTTATGATTTACTCAATAAGCAGAAAGACTAAAAATCCAAAAGACCTGAGGAATTAAAACGATGGGGGGTAGGCATCTGATATTGAGGGTAGTTTTGGGGGTTTTGGGAGATATAAAATAGTTGGGTATATAAGAAAATCGTTTATCAGATGCCTTATATATAAATATTAGTTAATAATATATATAATTATTGTTATAAATATATAAGATTGTCATTATGATTCTCTTTGTCGAGTTTATACCGATGAGGTGATAACTATTCAGCCTGGATAAAACAACATCAATAGCTATTTTTATTAAGATTTAATTGACAAATTTATGAATTGATTTTCTTTGATTGTTGGTTATTGATTGCGTTTTTTATTATCAACCAGTTATTTATCAGACTCCTCGATTCCCTCGAGATCAATATCATTCGACGTGTTTTGATAGAATGAATAATTACATGATATGAAGAAAAAATTTCCAAATATTGCTTTTATTAATCTACCTTGACAGTGTTTTAACCTGTAGTTCTGATTAATGTTTCTCATTTTATTAAGAACTCAATTAACAATTCAGGTATATCTATAAAGCTGGAGGAGTAAATGGGGCTTCTAAGTGAATTTAAAGATTTTCTTTACGAATATAAGGTAATACCACTCGCAGTTGCCTTTATTATGGGTATTGCATCCACAGCTCTTATAAAATCACTTGTGGATAATGTAATCATGCCATTAATTACACCTTTTATTCCCGGTGGAGCCTGGAGGACGGCAACCCTTGAACTGGGGCCTGTAGTTATAGGCTGGGGACCTTTTTTGGGAGAACTAATAAACTTCATTATTATTGCATTTGTGGTCTTCCTCATTGCAAAAAAGGTTCTCAAAGAGGAAAAAGTAGAGAAAAAGTAAAAAATAGGGCTCTATAGAAGTCCTCAATTTAAGCAAAAATAAATTTACATTTTTTTTATTTATATTGTATACTAACAGTTTTATTTTTATTTTTATTTTTTACTTGATTGTAAAAATTTCTCGGTTTAAGTACTTCTCCAAATTTTCCTGTTTTTTAAGAAGAGTAATGACTTACATAAGAGCTTGTAAATCCTGTTGCATCTATAGCGTTTACTTTTATTTTTTCCCTCTTGAATATAAGAGTTTTAAGAGTTTGCTCAAAAATCAAAGTTGTGCTGGCGCACCCAGCAGCAAGTTAGCGGAGTATGTTCGCACCACCGCTCCAACTTTATAAATATATTTAACCCACTTGCTAATATATATAGCCAAGTTCGTCAAATAATTTCAAATGATGAAACGAAAAGCAATTTTCTTTGTAATAGCTTTATTGGTATTGATGCCATTTACTGCAATGGCAAGCGCTCCGCAGGTATCCTGTAAAGGAGGTACATGTAGCAATTTAAAAATCACCAAGCTTACAATAAATCCTTCAAGTAAAACAGCACCAGCTAAAGTCGGGTTTACAGGTCATATATCAGGCCCTGTTAAACTTGTTCAATACACAGTAATAAATTCCAAAACTGGAAAGGTGGCTGGTTCCTGCAGTTCCTACTGTCCGAAATGCACTAAAACAGGGGTATGTAGTTGCTCGTGCATCATAACAACACCTGGAACCTATGACGTAAAAGTGACTGCATACGGTTCTGGAAATTGCTGTGTAAACCTTGTTAAAAAGGCGGCTTTTACAGTAGCACCTGCAAAATCACCTGAAAACTTCGCTCCAGGTTTTAAATCCACAGTTTCTGGGAAGAAAGCTACCTTCAAAGACACATCTTCAGGAGCTAGACCTGCAAAATGGGCCTGGGATTTCGGGGACGGTTCCCGATCAACCGCACAGAATCCGACCCATGTATATAAAAAGGCAGGGATTTATAAAGTTTGTTTGACTATATGTAATTCTGAAAAAAATTGTAAGTCGGTCTGCAATAAAGTAATCATTAGATGATATTCGATGATAGGGAAAACCTCTTTTTTATTTTTAAACAGACTTTTCCACATCTACTTTTTAAGTCTTCACTCCTTATCTTGAGCTCTACTACTATCTTGAGCTTCTACTGTTATCTGAGGTTTTGTCAAAATCGATGAAAATGCCTTAAAAGTATAAAAAAAATATTTAATTGTTTATTTATCCAAAAAATTACATCTAATGCCTTTAAAAGAGCACCACCAAATGGAGATGAATATGAAATTAGGTCATTAGAACTTAATTAATATTACGTATGTTCAAAAAATTAACATTTAATGTAATATTTTTTACAAATTGCATAAAATTATAAATATTAAATATGTGTTGAAAATTTAATTAGGTTTTTTTCTCTTGATTATATGATTGTAATCTATTTAATTTGAATTATTGGAACTAAAAGTACATTAAATTGATTTTAAACTATTTTAAACAAATTTTCTTATAAAATAAAAATTATTGTCACATATTATTGAAAAATAAGTAATTTTATGGAAAATGGCAAAACCTCATCTCAATCAATATTTTGTGGTTAAAAATCTCTCTCACTTAGTTTTCGGGCATAACCTGTAGAAAAAGTATCTATAAGCTCCTAAAACTCTGAATCTCTCATCTAATTTCCTTAATTAAAAAGATAGCCCCAGGAAAAACATTTATCTGTCTTTACCTATAACCTCAATGATCTAAGATGCCAGGTTCAGGCTTGTGTCAAGACATCCGAAGAAGGTCTGTAAAAGCCGTTCTTGAGTCAGGTGTCGGGCAGTTTGCAACAAACCTGTTAAAACTATAGGTAATGTTATAATCTGTGAAAACACTTTAAATTTATGCCTATATTCTGGAACTATATTATTCGTTGTCCAGAATTACAATATCTGAAATAATTTAAATTTTTAGTAATTTAGGCTATATCTCGAGTTGGGTAGAAGAGAATTAAAAAGGATATGATATAAATGGTTAAAGCAAAAATTGCGGTAAATGGTTACGGAACCATAGGAAAAAGAGTTGCAGATGCCATACAGGCTCAGGATGATATGGAAGTTGTCGGAGTTTCCAAAACAAGGCCGAACTATGAAGCTGCAGTAGCCCACCAGTTGGGATATGAAATTTATGCCCCAGCTGCAAATCTCGGAGCTTTTGAGAAAGCAGGAATGCCTGCAGCCGGGACAATTGAAGAAATGATAGAAAAGGCTGATCTTGTTGTAGACTGCACTCCAGGGGGAGTCGGGGAATCAAATAAGCCTATTTATGAAAAGGCCGGAGTAAAGGTAATCTGGCAAGGTGGCGAGAGTCATCCTCTTGCAGGTTTCTCGTTTAATGCGGCTTGCAACTACGAGCAGGCTGTGGGGCGTGACCTGGTAAGGGTTGTCTCATGCAATACTACAGCACTTTGCAGAGTTATCTATCCAATAGACAAGGAATTAGGGGTAAAAAAAGTCAGGGTAATTCTTGCTAGAAGAGCAGCCGACCCTAACGATGTAAAGAAAGGGCCAATTAATGCGATCATACCCGATCCTATCAAGCTTCCATCCCACCATGGGCCTGATGTAAAAAGCGTACTTCCCCAGATCAATATTACAAGTGCAGCCCTGAAAATTCCAACAACTCTAATGCACGTACACACCGTAAATATAGAAGTCAATACTGATTGTACTGCAGAAGACGTTAAGAACATCCTTGATTCTCAGTCGAGAATTTTCTTCGTTGGGCAGGGCATATCGTCAACAGCAGAAATCATGGAATTTGCACGAGATATAGGGCGCCCCAGGAATGATATGTGGGAGAACTGTATCTGGCCTGAATCCATAACTGTACACGATAAGGAACTTTATTTCTTCCAGGCTGTCCATCAGGAATCTATTGTAGTTCCAGAAAATGTGGACGCCATAAGGGCCATGATGGAACTGGAGAGCGACGGCGCCAAGTCAATTGAAAAGACAAATAAAGCTATAGGGCTATAATAACTCTAAGGAATATGAAGCCTTCAGGACTCCGGAATTTAATTTTGATTACCGGAGTCCGACCTTTGAATCTTGATGCTTTATATCTGAAGATTCCTAAATAACTTGTATCTGAAGATTCCAGATACTTTATGCTGAAAACTAGGTGTTCCTGATTCCGATTTCTCAAGTAGTACTAAAGTCCAGGATTCTGAACCACAGATGACCAGAAATTCTCAACTCTGAAATCCTATGTTTTGACAACGGATTCTGGTTAAATCTAATTGAACTGACCCAGATATGAATATGAATATGAATATGAATATGAATTCAGCAGATTCAGGTTTTTTGAAACTTTGTCGGGAAGCTTTTAAAGCAACCTCCGACTCCATTGCAGACCTTAAGGGCACTGAGGCTGCGAGTAGCTTTGTACGTATGGGAGCCGATGGGACCCCTACTTCCAAAATCGATCTCGTAGCAGAAGATGCCATTATCGAAGTTCTTAAAGACGACGGTAGGTCTATGAGAATTATCAGCGAAGAACTTGGCGAGCTTGTTCTGGGAGACTCTCCGGAGTTTTCTATTGTTCTTGACCCACTTGATGGTACCTATAATTCTTCAGTGGATATTCCGTTTTACAGTCTTTCACTGGCAGTTTCTTCTTACGACCTGTCTGAATTGAGGTTCGGGTATGTGAGTAACTTTGCACTCCCTGAAGAATATTATGCAAACTCCGGAAAGGGAGCTTACCTTAACGGAAAGAAAATCAGGACTTCCCATAACTCGGAGCTGAAAAAACTGTGTGTCAGCGTATATGGCTACCGGCACAATGTGGAGAGGATCCGTAAGATCTACAGCAGCGTCCGGAGGGTAAGGTTACTCGGAAGTGTAGCACTTGAACTATGCTATGTAGCTTCAGGCAGGCTTGATGCCTTTGTGGATGTCAGAGGAGCTCTGCGTGTAACTGATGTGGCAGCAGGGCAATTGATTCTGGCGGAAGCAGGTGGGTTTATTACGGATGGATATGGAAATCCCCTGAGGCTTCCTGATAATGTTACAGCCAGAGTGGAAATGGTGGCATCCAATGGACTCGTGCACGAAAAACTTTTAGAGTTACTCTCAGGAGGATAAATTGGCGATAAAGAGGATAGGAATCGCTTCACGCTGCGATAAGCCTGAGATTATTGAAATGGTCAGACAAATTCTTGACCGTTTCAGCTCGAAGGTTAAAATTTTTGTTTCCACTCACACGGCCGAGGTGCTCGGAATAGAAGGGATTCCTGTTGAGAAAATGAGGGGAGAAGGAGTGGAACTCATTATCAGTGTAGGAGGCGACGGCACAGTCCTCAGGAATATCGCCAAGATGAAAGATCCACTTCCTATACTTGGAATTAACATGGGTACGCTCGGCTTTCTTGTAGATGTTGAGCCCGAAGGCGCCCTTGAAACCATAGAAGAAGTGCTTTATGGTTTTTCGTATATCGAAAGAATGCGAATAGATGTCTTCCTTAATGGGAAAATGCTTGAGACTGCAACGAACGAGATTGCGATAATGTCTGCAAAGCCCGCAAAGATCATTCAGTTTGAGGTTTATGTCGAGGACTGCCTTCTTGACTCGATGCGTGCGGATGGCGTGATTTTTGCAACCCCTACAGGCTCCACTGCCTATGCAATGAGCGCAGGCGGCCCTATTATAAGCCCCAGGGTAAATGCAATAGTAATTGTCCCGGTAGCTCCTTTTAAACTCTCATCAAGGCCCTGGGTCATCCCATCGGACAGTGAGATTACAATAAGGTTGTCAGCTCCAAAAAAAGAGGCAGTCATTGCAATCGATGGGCAGACATCCTACAGGATCAGGCCTGATGATATCGTAAAACTTAAAAGATCTAAATTTCCAGCCCGCTTTGTGAAAATTACGGATGCCTGCTTCTATGAAAGGGTTCAGAGGAAGCTTACCTGAAAAAAGTTTAACTAAAAGTTTAAGTTTTTCAAACAACTCAGCTTTTTCTCTGGCTTTTTTTCTCTGGTCTGGAAATTTATAAACCATTTTACGGCACTGTTCTATGAACCATTTCATGGCACTGTTTCATGGCACTGTTTCATGGCACTCTCTAGCTGAGATCTTAAGATAGTGGCTAGATTATCGAATAAGACTATTGATCAAAAGCAGATGTCCCATTTATTTCTATTGATTTTGATTCCTTTACTAAGAAATATTTGTTTAGAGGGATAAAAGACAGTTTTGAAAAAGCTAATCGTGAATATCGTTCTGGAGACCCGCTCTGCGACAACGTTATAAATCCTGATTGATTAAAGAGGAGTTTTGGAACAGGCTCCTGACCTAACTTTTCGAGAAGCCGTTGCCAGAAATCCATTTCCTCCAAGGAAAACCTTTATACACATGTAGGTAAAGCTATGCTTAAATTTGACGAGATACAAATTTTTTTGACTATTAGGGTTGCTTGTGCCCTTGTACCTCCTTATTCAAGCCTTTGATTTATTTTCAGGCAGATTATCTATATATTAAAAATAATCAAAAAGTCCTCAGAATAATTAAAAATCGCAGGAAGTAGTAGCAATGTCAGCGAGCGAGCAGTATTCAAGAAACAAACTTATGGACTTTATCGAATATCGCCCCCTTGATATCGAAATCTGTGACGTGACGCTCCGTGATGGGGAACAGACTCCAGGCGTTGTATTCACAAAAGAGCAGAAGCTGGCAATCGCCAGTGAACTTGATTCTATGGGTGTCGAGGTTATTGAGGCCGGATTTCCGGTGGTTTCTGCAAATGAAAAGGAAATCGTGAAGGAAATCGCAATCCAGGGTTTCAATTCAAGAATCTGCTGCCTCTCAAGAGCAGTAAAAGGGGATGTGGACGCTGCCCTTGAGTGTGACGTCGATATTGTAAGTATTTTCATTGCAATGTCAGATCTGCACCTCAAATACAAGTATCACAGAAGTTTTGAGGAGATGCTTGGCTGTGCCAAAGAAACCATTGAATATGCAACCGACCACGGGTTGAAAGTACGTTTTGCAGCCGAGGACGCAAGCCGGACCCCTATTGACCGCCTCAAAAAGGCTTTCAAGGAAACCGAAAACGAGTATAAGGTGCAATATGTAAGCCTCGCGGACACGATTGGTATCCTGAACCCGACAACAACTCATTACCTTGTTAGCGAGATTTACAAAACGATCAATACCTCGATCTGTATTCACTGTCACAATGACCTTGGAATGGCTACTGCAAATACTCTTGCAGCCGCCGAAGCTGGGGCAAAGCAGCTCCATACCACAGTTAACGCAATTGGAGAAAGGGCAGGAAATGCTTCCCTTGAAGAAGTAATGGTAGCCCTCAGGGTGCAGTATGGCATTGACCGTTATGATACCACAAAGCTGACCGCGCTTTCAAGAATGGTCTCGGAGTATTCGGGCATAACACCTGCGGTAAACAAAGCCGTTGTCGGGCAAAATGCTTTTACCCATGAGTCCGGAATCCACGTTGCTGCAATCCTTGAAGAGCCGCGCACTTATGAACTCTTCCTCCCGGAAATGGTTGGCGGGAGGCGCAACCTTGTTGTCGGAAAACACACAGGCACAAAAGCCCTGAGAGGCATTATTAACAGCATAGGTCTCTGCCTGGAGCGGGAGGAACTCTGTGCCCTGATCGAGAAAGTCAAGGTCTGCACCGAAGAAAAGCATAAGAGCATCTCACAGGAGCAGCTGGAAAGGCTGATTTCTCAGGTCAAGCAGGAGCAGCTGGAAAGGCTGATTTCTCAGGTCAAGCAGGAGCAGAAGGTTACAGAAAAAAGAGAGGAGAAGTTTTCTATCTGAAAACTCCTTATTTAAAATTCCTTATTTAAAACCTTACTTTTTTTGCATGAAGCCCATTTACCCATTGCAAATATATAATTCTGTCAAATTCAGGTAATTATAGATTTTTTCCGCCATAGGATTGAACGTGCTTCCAGGCTTTATGATGATTGGCAAAAAGATCCTTATCTACATATTTGCATCATCATCCCTTTTATATAGCGCCCTATCATTTCCTATTGGACAGACCTTGATACATACACCACATGGTGAAATGTTGCGCTTGTTTAATTCAGCACTATAAGAGGAACAGGCTTTCTTATCTGTTAGTCCGCTGGGGTAATTTTCCTTATTAAGAGCATTCGACGGGCACATTTTTACACAACGCATACAGCGGGTGCAAAGCTGAGTTTCCAATATTGGATCTTTAGGAAGCTCAGCTGTGGATAGAATTGAACCGAAACGGACTCTGGGACCATACTCTGGTGTACGGATCATATTATTTACCCCAAAGGTTCCTAGTCCAGCGAGCAAAGCAGCATGCCTGTGAGAAAAGAAGGAAATGGGATTTTCAAGGAGTATCTGAATGCCTCCATACCCGTCTCTAGGTACGAAAATCGATGGGTACTTTCTATCAGTCAGGAAGTTAGCAAGGCGATATGTGTATTGGTCAGTAGTTCCGAATACCCTTAGT
>DADO01000201.1 GCA_002509325.1 Methanosarcina sp. UBA402
GATGACCAATGAATCTAATTTGAGGCCCTCTATCAGAGGATCTCAAATTAGATCTGGATTTTTTAGATCTAATTTGACAATTGTTTTTTGTGAGGTATCTCCCATATGTATTCTTGACTCCAATCAGTTCTATGCTATTCTATCAATCAATCAATCAATCAATCAATTAATCCAACCTAAGAAAATAGATACGTCCGCAGATAATGAAAAAAAAAGGTGAGCTTTTAAACTAAAATTCTAATTTGATGACCTCATACAGAGGAATATTTTTATTCTTAAATATCATATATCGGAATGCAGATTCCGGCTAAATAGATAGTTAATTAAATAGCTATCGAAGATAAACTGATCTGGAAGGTTCGTATGCAGCAGAATGAAATGATACAGCAATACAAAATGATGCATCAAAACAAAGTACTAATCGGTGCTTTCAGTGTGCTGTTTACTTTGTTAGTGCTTATTGGCCTGCTCTGGGTTTAATCCTGCTCCGTCGCGGATTTCCGCAGGGAGCGGCGCTTTGACTTTCAGATAGATAGAAAGTTTCCCCCAGGACATACAAGGCTTCTTGTGAAGCCAGACACAAAAGAGTCGTGATTCTGGAACCAATACTTTCTTTGAGGTTCCTATCATTTATTTTAAGCTTTCCTGGATTTTTTAAAGGAATTAGGCAAGAATATTTTCAGAAAAATATTTGAGGCTCGCAAAGCTGAAAAACTTGTCTTTTTTCTTTCAAAGTAAATCGCTTTTTATTTGAAATCTGACTATTTTCCGAGATTAATCTGTATTTTTACTTCGATGCCTTGATACCATCTTCGATTCTTTGCCTGATAGGAAAAAGTTAATCATAAGGAAGGTGCAATGTAAGCCTTACACATTCAAAAACGTTATAATTAAGACTTTAAATTTCATCTGGAGTATCCTTCTTGACCGTCAAAAAAGCACTTATTCCTGCGGCGGGCTTAGGGACTCGTTTCCTGCCTGCTACCAAGTCCATGCCTAAAGAAATGCTTCCCATCATTGACACGCCAGTAATCCATTATGTGGTTGAGGAGGCCATAGCCTCAGGCATCGAAGATATTATCATTGTTACAGGAAGGGGCAAGAGAGCAATTGAGGATTATTTCGATGATTCTCCTGAACTCGAGATGCATCTTGCAAAAAGGCATAATACTGAACTTCTTAAGCTAGTCAGGGACGTTTCCTCTCTTGTGGATATTCACTATATCCGCCAGAAAGAGCCACACGGGCTTGGAGATGCCGTCCTCAGAGGAGAAAACCACATAGGAGACGAGCCTTTTGCTGTGCTTCTTGGTGATGATATTATTGTGAATGACAAGCCCTGCACAGCCCAGCTTATTGAGCATTTCGAAAAATACGGAATGTCAACTCTTGCAGTGGAAGAAATTCCTTACGAAAAATTAAGTAGCTATGGAATTATAAAAGGGAAGCCGCTCAACGAATCTCTCTTTACACTTGAAGATATTGTAGAAAAACCGGCACCTGAAAATGCTCCTTCTAATCTGGGGGCAATAGGCCGTTATGTTTTCACTCCTGAAATCTTTGATTGCATAAAAGAGGCCGGAACTGGTGTAGGAAATGAAATCCAGCTTACTGACGGCATCCGACTCTTGAATAACACTCAGACAATCTATGCCTGCAAATTCAAAGGAAAAAGGTTCGACACCGGCGACAGGCTTGGATATGTAAAATCAATAGTGGATTTTGCCCTTGAAAACGAAACCCTCAGGGAAGATGTACTTGAATACCTAAAGGAAATCCTTGAAGCCGATGAAAATCCGAAACAGGGAAAAACAGATATGATAATAGAGTCATTGGTTGACAAAAATACAACTCAAGAGTATGAAAAACTCGGTGAAGAATGAAAATTAGAACTAAAAAGAAATTAGAACTAAAAATTTTAGTGCGGGAGAAGGGATTCGAACCCCTGAACGCCTACGCGAACAGATCTTGAGTCTGCCACCGTTGACCGCTTGGTTACTCCCGCTTTTCCGGAATCCAATAATGTAACAATATAACTAGAATATAAAGCTAATCCTGTAAATGACCTATTATAAAAATTTAAATTTAGAGTAATATCGAAATATAATTCGGTACTTGGTACTTTAATCTTTTTCTGGTTCAGACTTTAGATTTTCCGACCTCAATCCTTTCGGCGTCTGATTCTCCTGCTTCAAGCTTTAAGTCTTGCCTGGTTTTCAGGCATCTTCGCCAGAACTATTAACGTAAATCCAGTCAAGATACTCCTGTTCTCCTTCAATTCCCCAGAATATTATTGCAGGCATTTCATACGTATGTAACGACTTTACTAGTCTTTTGATTTCTTCAAAACGGGATGAATCAGTTTTTACAAACATAGCAATCTCATTATCTTCTTCAACTTCTTCTTTCCACCTGTAAACTGAAGATATTGGAAACATATTAACACAGGCTGCAAGCCTCCTTGAGACAAGCTCTCTTGCGATATGTGATGCGTTTTCCATATTTCCGGCGGTAATATACACAATCCCTAGCATGGGCAGTCACCTCACTGAAACCTGATATCGCGAACAATATTATGTATAACACTGTAAGGAGTATTTATGTAAAGAGTATTTATGTAAAGGGTAATTCTTATCTGGTTAGTATCTATGGCATCTAACCATAGAGTTTATCCATCTTTAGCCAAAAAATTGGCTTTTATGGCAGCCGATTCATATTTCTATAAACATTTTTATAAAAATTTCCATATATGATTTTATATAATTATGATGCATTACTATGTATCTTTTTCCAATTAGGAGTCTTTTTGAAAAAAGAATGCAATATATATTGATTTAAAATAATGATGCGTACTATAACACTTTTAATTACGAGCTCATCCCAAAAGTAATATAA
>DADO01000168.1:0-1653 GCA_002509325.1 Methanosarcina sp. UBA402
AACCACAGATGGACATGGGTAAACACGGATAATTTATGCTGAAAAAGATGCAAGAGCCCTTCATGGCGAATTTTGAATTGAAAAATCATCTGCTTCAATTTATATTTATTCGTGGTTTATTGAAGATATGTAGAATCGATCACTAGAAATCCCGGTCAGGATTCCAAAAAGTCAATTTTACCTGAAAAAGTCCGGGTTCTATAAATCAGGGTTCTGTTATTGCAGTTATTTCCTTTTAAAATTGGATCTCATGAAGGATCTCACGAGCCTTCATGATCAGCCTCATAACCTGAATTTATTATGGTATCCTGTATGCTTGAGTTTTTATCTATAGTGACTTCAGGCCAGATCTTAATTCCAGAATGTATTGTTGAGTTACTTCCGATAATTACTTTATGTCCAATAACGGTTCCATTTTCAAGGAAGCAGTGTTCCCCGACTACGGTTTCGTCTGATACTACCCCGCCTGAAATATTGGTATCCTTTCCTATGGATACATCATCGAAAAGATAGGATGAAAGAATCTTTGCATTGTTCTCTATAATGCAATTTGAGCCTATGACACTATAAGGCCCTATAAGGACATTATCGCCTATAGTTGTGTTTTCTCCTATGACTATTGGCCCAACAAGGGAAGAATTTGATCCTATGGACACATTGTTTCCTATGGACAGAGGACCTTTTATTCTTGCGTTCCGGGTTGTAAAATTCCCTTCTATTGTCGTTCCTGGAAGGGCATCGAGCATCCAGCGTTGCGCCTGTCTGTAAGCTGCTGAACTCCCCACGTCAGTCCATTTTCCCCGCACAAGCACACCGTTAATTTTTTTATTGGTTTCAAGCATGAATGGGAAAAGGTCTTTTGCAAAGTCATATTTTCTTCCTTTAGGGATCCATTCAAAAATCGATGGGTCACAAATGTAGATGCCTGTACTTGCAAGGTTGCTGAATATCTGACCTGCTTTTGGTTTTTCCAGGAAGCGGTGGATCCGGTTATTAATATCCATGTCCGCAATTCCAAATTCTCTTGGGTCGTCAATTGAGAGAAGCCCTATGGTTACAGGGACATCATTTGTTTCATGGAAACGGTACATCTCTCTCAGGTTAAGGCTAAGTACGTGGTCTCCCCCAAGCACGATAAATGGCTCGTCTTTCAGGTACTCCTCCGCGTTTTTAACGCCGCCTGCAGTTCCGAGCTTTTCTCTCTCGTATACATAATCGATATGTACTCCAAACATGTGCCCGTTTCCAAGCTGCTCTTCTATGCGCTCTCCCATATATCCCAGGGTTATGACTATCTCGTTAAACCCTTCTCTTGAAAGATGCTCTATCAGATGCAGGACTGACGGTTTATTAAGGATCGGTATGCTCGGTTTAGGGTGCTTGAAAGTTAGTGGTCTCAGTCTTGTCCCTGCCCCTCCGCACATAATACACGCTTTCATATTTTTTCCCAGATAATCTTATATGAATATATTATTAATGATCTCTTATCTTTATCTTAAAGCTTATTGATTATATCATTCAGAAGAGCAATGATTATTCAAATGAACGATGTTTATTCAGAAGAACGATGACCACTCAAAAGAATGATGATTAAGAAGACTAATGATTGTTCAGAAGAATGATGTTTATTCAAAAGAACGATGTTCATTAATA
>DADO01000168.1:1922-5147 GCA_002509325.1 Methanosarcina sp. UBA402
ACTAATGATTACTCAAAAGAACGAAGATTATTAGAGGACTGATATTCATTCAGAAGAACGATGATTATTCAGATGAATATTTTCTTTTTTATCCACCTTAATTTCTCTTTTCCCCTCATACTCTGCGACAGTTCCTGTTAAACTGATGAAATCCCCTTCCTGGATTGACATATTTAGGGTATCAGCACCTGCTGTTTTTGGAATAAAAACACTGAGGACTTCGGAATCACAGTCTATCTGTAAAAGCAGGTGCCCTCCTGTGTAGGTGAACCGTTTGCTCAAAACTTCGGCTTCAAGAAATACCTTCTCCCCTTCAGCGGATTCCCGGGTGTACTGTCTGGCTTCTTTTCCTGTCTCCTGTCCTAAATCTGTGATTTCTGATCCAAAGCAAAGATAAGCTGTCATAAGAGAAGTTAATGTCATAAACAGTAACAGTACCGTGACTTTTTCTTCTTTCTCCATACTTACCTCCACTTTTTAAAGCTCTGGATTACTTTATTTTAAAGCTCTGGATTACTTTATTTTAAAGCTCTGGATTACTTTATTTTAAAGCTCTGGATCATTTTATTTTAAAGCTCCGGATCATTTTATTTTAAGGGTCTGGATCACCTTACAATCGAGACAAGCTTTATTTCAAGAATCAGGGTTTTGCCTGCAAGTTCATGGTTAAAATCTAGGGTTGTAGAAGTTTCCGTGGAATTGAGAACTTTTACCTCTCTTCCGCCGGGTGTTATAATCTTCTTTCCTGGTTCAGGAGGAGTCTGGAGTTCAAGCCTTGCAAGGGGAATCTCCTGGACAAGGTAATTTTTATATTCTCCGTAAGCGTCTTGCGGTGGGGCTATGAGGGTTCTTTCTTCACCCTCTTTCATTCCAATAACGGCCCTATCGATACCTTTTATAACCTGACCTGTATCAGCTCTAAAGAAAAAAGGTCTATACTCCTTTTTTTCATCATAAATGCCTGCTTCAAGGGCTTTTTCCTTCAGAGTGGTATCGAAAACTGTTCCGTCTTCGAATTTTCCAGTGAAATCAATAAGAAGGTAATCTCCTTTTCCCACAGTGCGAGAATTTTCCATTATTCTTTTCTCCTGTGCATTTTTCTCTCAGTACCCCTCCATCTTAAAATCCACCTGGATATTGAAAGGAGGTACATTTTGAAAAAATACTATAACTCTCAATTTGATTTTCAGGAACTTAAATTTATTCTATAGACACGATTTTTATATCAAAAATCAGGGTTTTGCCTGCAAGAGCATGGTTTGTATCAATACTGATATGCGTGTCGTTTACAGCTGTTACTTTGAACCGATTTCCGTACATATCTCTAATAGTTTGTCCTGCTTCAGGAAGTTCGGATCGATTTGTTAGATTTAGTTTTTCAATTGGAATATCCTCTATTCTGGCTTCTTCGTATTTTCCATAAGCTTTTTCTGGAAGAATCTTGAGAGTTTTTTCTTCTCCGACTTTCATTCCAACTATGCCTTCATCAAAGCCCTGGATTAGCTGGCCTGAACCAATCACGAAGGTTAGAGGGACATACTCTCTTCTGTCAATGTATACTCCAGCCTGTTTTGCAACGTCTTCTCTTGAGGTGTCAAAGACCGTGCCGTTTTCAAACTTCCCGGTATAGTCCACCTGAACCGTATCTCCGGGCTTTACTACCTGGCTGTCTTCTACCTTTGTCCCGTTATCTTCTCCTTTGATCCCATTATCCATACATCCACTACAAAGAATGCTTACCAGGAGCAGAATCGCTGTGAAGAAAACTGCTCCTTTCCTGATCTTCATCCTTTTATTCCTCCACAGAAACTGTACTAACTAAGAAAACCAGGGTTTTTCCTGCAAGCGCATGATTGAAGTTTACAACAAAGCTGCTCTCACCGACCTCTGTAATAGTACCTATCAGCCCGTTGTCCGTACCCAGCCTCATTCCGACTTCCGGAGTGAAATCAACAGCATCAACTGGTACCTTTCTTGCTAATTCTTCCCTATATTCCCCATATGCTTCTTCAGGTGGGATTGTGAGAGTCTTTTCTTCCCCTATTTGCATTCCAACTACGCCTTCGTCAAATCCTTTTATCATCTGACCTGCGCCGACCGTGAATGTAAGGGGTTTATAATCTCTCATTTGATTGTATATCCCTGCCTCGATAGCAGCTTCCTTTATGGAAGTATCGAAAACCGTGCCATCTTCAAGCCTACCTATATAATTAACTGAGATGGTGTCCCCGTTCTCAATCCTTTTGATGGTGTCTTTTGTCATGTCCTCTACCATAAAAATCAATAAGACAAAAGAGAACATGTTAGATAAACGTGCTGATAAAGTAAAAGTCAAAAATCGATTAAACAGGAATTCAGGTTCCGGAATAACAGGAATTCCGGAAGCTTTCTCTGTTAAGTTTTAATTTGGGATCCAGCCTCTTTCAGTTCTTTTTGGTATTCAAGATATGAGTAAACAACCGTAAACCCTCCAATAGAGAGTGCAGGTATAAGAATGAAATAGAATGTAAGTTCAGGGAAAAAAGCTCCCAGCAGAGCAGCTATCCCTGCAGCTTTGAATAACTTTCCTCCAAGCCGGTTGGTTTTCCTCCAGACCCGGTCACTGCTGAGGGTCCAGGGAGTTCTTATGCCGATGAACCAGTTCCTCTCCGCATTTTCCATAAGGATCCCTATGTAGTAAAACAAAATCCCTATTCCTGCAGGAAGCACGACATTCGGGCTAATTCGGATGCCTGTATTCCAGAGTAGTGTATGAAGATGGACGGCAAGCAAAAAGAAGATCAAAAGAATTATAAATCCATCATAATACTTTCTAAATTTTGCTATATTTTCCTTCTTCGGATCGATTCTGGGAATTACCAGGAATAATACTGCGAGCCCTGTAATCATCACCGGCATGAAAAAGAGCCCCCAGAGCTTCGACATATAGCCGTCTACTTCCCCCTGAGAGTTCCAGTGAGTTGCCATTGATTCAGGCACATGCGGGTAAAAAAAGATTGAAATTATAAAGGAAAGAAGGACCAGTCCTGTAATTATAGCGGTTGGTTTACGCATATATGCAATTAAGATTTTTCAATTATTTAAACAGAATGGAGATCTGAAAGTATGCAAGTGGAAATCTGAAAGTATACTAGGCTTAACACTATTTCGGTGCACGGAGTTTTTACAGGGCTTAACCGCAAACCTTTTTAGAAAAGGCTTGACCGCAAACCTTTTTAGAAAAGG
>DADO01000166.1 GCA_002509325.1 Methanosarcina sp. UBA402
AAATTTTGGCCAATTTACATGAAATCGATACCTTGTTCCAGCCTACAATAGAGCCAAATATTTGACAACTGTTGTGGAGATGGAGGCAATTTATCACGATTCTTCACTTAACCGAAGACGCATGAAATTAGATCAGGGATTTTAAAAGCTAATTTGAGATCCTCCTCCTTAAATGGTTCAAAAGCGAATCAAAATGAAAAAATCAAATAATACTTCAAATAATTATTGAGTAAAAGATGCTAAGGATACATGTTGATCTTCCTTTGATAATAGAGAAAGTTTGAGCCAGAAAAGCAGGGAAATATATGGATTTAATAAAAATTGCCTGTATAATGCTTGCAGTTGCATTCTTTCTTGGAATCTTTACCAGCGGGGGCAAGGAAGAAATGTCAGCAATCTCAGTCGAGCTTGAAAATGAAACCTTAAGCTCAGATATCAATGGAGTAGCCGGCGCAGTGCAGGTTGAAGAAAAAAGTGAGATTTCCGAGCCTGCTGTTTCGAAGCCTGCGCCAGATCCCCTTATTCTGGAAAAAGGAGAGAGTAAGCTGGCAGGAGAAAGAAAAAATATCGAAAAGAAGGTAAGAGCTACAGTCCGACTCATTGAAGCGCAGGGAGAAGAATTATTTCCTTCATTCTGGGATGAAGGTTCTCCCTGGTTTCAGAATGACTTCTGCATTTTAGTCTGGACTGCAGATGGAACTCAGATAGTCTGCCCTTCAGACCGAAGCCTTGAAGGCAAAGCTATGAAAGAACTTGTAGATGCTGACGGCAAGCCCATTGGAGAACTCTTTATAGAAACAGCCCTGAGCGAAAAAGGTGAGGGCTGGATCGAGTATAACTGGCAGGAGAAAAATAATTCCAAGCCTTTCTACAAGTGTACTTTCGTCAAAAAAGCTTCTTCTGGAGATGAAACTTACATTGTAGGGGCTGACTTTTATGTGGAGAATTATATCGTTTGCAGGAATCTTGAAGAGTGTGAATACACTGTCGAGCCGGAAAAACTTCAAATCGCCGAGCTTTTAAATCCTCTGAGCCTTGACAGGAACCTTGACCTCAGCTGCAGCATTGCTCATTCCATTGTAGAGCCTGGGAAAAGTGATGTACCTCATCTGGTGAAAAATCCAGAAATCCATTATATTCTTGAAGGGAAAGGGCTGCTTTATATTGACGGAATACCGGTTGAGATATGTCCAGACCAGCTCATATATATCCCTGCGGGTGCGGTTCAGACAACATACAATACCGAGAGTAAGACTCTCAAGTTCCTGATTATAAACCAGCCTGCAAGGTCAGAGGAGCATATTAAAGTCTTTGAATAAAAGGTAGAAATAACAGGACAAAGCTGTTTGGATTCTTTTCTAACTTCTTTTTCTGAGTGCAGGCATTACAATCGCACTTCAAGACCTTCTGAGAAGCATAGCCTGGTGAATCAAAAGAAAAACTCCTGAGCGTGGAAGAGAAATACTTTCTAGCCACCTACAATGTGCAAACCAGCATCTACACATCAATCGGAGAGAACTGGATAGAACTGAGGCTGAGGCACGTGGTCGGCCTCCAGGAAAAGAAAAGCAATCAACAACCTTTTGACCTCAAAGATTTTGAAAGCATTCGGTTTAAAAGGCTGATGATAATCTTCGGTCTATCAATCCAGTACCAAACTCTTCAGGCAAAAAATCTCCAAATAAGAATATGCAAAACTTTTCTAGGAGATTATTTAACTCTCATCAGGAAGCTCAAATTCCGCAACTATCGGCACATGGTCTGATTCCGGAAATTTTGTCTCTGTCGCATAGGCTACTGACTCATCATGCAGAAGCTCATTATACACCTCGGAACCCTTATAGAACGCCAGCATACCTCTGGAAACCAGCAGGTGATCAAGCATCCTCCCTCTGCCCCGGTGGTAAAGTGAAAAAACGGGCAGATTCAGGAATGTTCATCTCACAGGGAAGCATGACACGCCTTGCCAACCCGCCGTTGCCCGTATTTTCAACCTCCCCCCGGATGGCTTCACTTCATCGAATTCTGCATTGAAGTCCCCGCAGACAACGATCCAGGCATCTTTGTCTACATCGAACAGTTTATCAATCAGCATGCGGGCTTCCAGAGCCTGCCCGACTCTTTTCATGGGAGGAATGAAAAAACCTTCTGCCCAGCCTGAGGCGGTTTTCCAGGTATACTGGTCTAATTTTTGCCCTTTAATGTCTGAAGGCAGCCGGGATTTCAAATGGAGATTGATAACGTCCAGTTCCCTGGCCCCAACACTAATCCTGGCATGAAGGATCGGCCTCTCCCAGGTAACTGTTATATTTTTTTGTTCTTCTTCTTCTTCTTCTTCGGCCTTCTCCGCTGTTACTATCCTGTTATGTGGGGCAGGAGCATAATAGTGCCTGTACTGGTGATGCTCCTGTATCTCGTAGCGTCTTAAGATTACAAGATTGAGCTCATCGCAGGCCTGTAACCCGTCTCCGGTCATATAGAGACCCTGTGAAAACCCGCGTAAGGGGTATCACGGGGGTATCCAAAGCCAGTAGACGGCGAGGGGACCCTACCTCTTCCTGCCCATTGACTTCTTGAAGGCAGAGGATATCGGCATTGAGACGGAGCAGTTGCGGGCGAATCACGGCTATGCGTTCTTCAAGTGTCAGCTTTTCTTTTGGCTTTTTGAAATCAAAGTTTTTAACCTAAGTTTGACAGTA
>DADO01000141.1 GCA_002509325.1 Methanosarcina sp. UBA402
AGGTAGCTCTCAAATATCCAGAGTTTTATATTATATTGATTATAAAAAAAGTAAATCTTGAGTTTATATAAAAAATAACTCAGAAATTGAGATAGCTGAATAGTTACTTTATTTCAAAGATTATTTCTTATAAAGTTCAAAGGACTTCCGCATTCCTGAAAAACAGGAAAGGGAACCCTTTATTAAAGAGGAATCGTTTAAACGTCGTCTTCGTCTTCTTCATCAAATTCCCTGTAGCTGTCGCTTCCTACCATAGCAGCCGAGATAGAATCAATTCCATCAAGCCATTCTGCCACAATTCCGTAGGGAAGGTCTGCCATTACTTCTTCAGACAGGCTTCTCCCTTTGAGTACGAGCGCACCGCACTGCGCAGTATAATCGAGAGCAAGCTCAAGGTTATCCGAGGCTTCGGCCTCAACAGCTAATTTTGCAAGTTCCGCAGTATCGGTTCCTTCATCATAGTCGCCCATGACATAGCATTCAAAAGCGACAAGTGCCCCCATGAGAGAGGTCTGGATCGAGTCAATCATGAGGTCAATATCTTCGGAAATTGGCTCAACCTCGGAAAGTACGATATCCCGGATCTCAGCCAGGATTTCCAGAGCTTTTTCTCTGGAGAGCACACCCTTATCAAAACGTACAGTCACTTTCAGGCAGGCAAGGATTACATCATCAACCATATTTACAAATATGGCACTTTCCTTTCCGGCTTCTTCTTCTGATTCCTTAATTTGGAAACCGCTCTCTCTTGCCCTTCCTAGCCAGTTTTCCCAGCGCTTTTGGGTATAAAACTCATAGGGGGGGACCTGGTTCATTTCCTTTTCAGGCACTTATAACACCGCTTTTGACCTTTTTGATAATTGTATCAATCTTACTATTACTAAAATGTGTCCGTTTACATTCACCAGAACAGCTTCACCTTTTTTAATGAGTAATTGGCTTCACACCTTGAGTCCAAGCTTTCGAGAACATCTACAATTTTGCATTTATCCCCTTTTGAAAGCCCTTCTGGGTGACAGATTTCATACACCTCACATTCTCTCTTACCACACTTTAGAGGCTCATACATAACTTTTGCCCCGACAACTGCTTTTCTTGACTCCATCGTAGTCAGAATAGGTGCCCTGCTCACGTTTACGGCAAGTACGCCACCATCATGCAGAAAACACTGGTGGATATCTTTGTTTCTGACACTCTCTACCCTGTATCTGCGTCCGGGTTCAAGGTTAAGGCAGGTGTTCTTCAGCCGGCATTTCTTGCATTCGGGCATCTCACCTTTAAATATGAATTCCAACCCTTCCCTTGCAAGTCGTGATCCGATAAGTGTTATTTTTGTATCGCTTTCTGTCATAATAACTCTTCCATTTAATTGGTTTTGGGCCTGTGCCCCGATTCTCAGGAGTGCCTGGAGCTTATCCCGAGATAATTTGAAATTCGATATCGGGCTCATTTAAGATATACTTTAACTGGAAATTAAGTGATTAATTCAATTGGTAATTAAGTGATCATTGAAGTGGGAATTAAGTGACTAGACTAGTTCAATTGGTAATTAAGTAATCATTGAAGTGGTAATTAAGTGACTAGACTAGTTCAATTAGTAATTAAGTGATCATTGAAGTGGGAATTAAGTGACTAATTCAATTGGTAATTAAGTGGTTACTGAAGTGGGAATTAAGTGATTTCGGATTAACCGGGTTCTTTTAACCGAATATGAGCTGCCAGGTCCTGGAGATAATCCTGATCTTAAGCTCGGGTGTTTTAAACGGACACTCATTCTCGGCTTTAGCCTGAGTAAGAATAACTTTTCAACTTATGACCTTTGTGATTCTTGCGACTTTCTCAGCAGCCGATGGGGTAAGGCCGCTCCCGAGAATTGTATAACGTTCAGGGCGGATACTGTGTGCATGCAGTAGAGCCTCAATTATATATTTATCATCTATACCCAGTTCTTCAGCAGTTACAGGAGCTCCTATCCTTTTTAAGGCATCCCTGATTTCCTGCCAGTTTCCTCCGTGAAGGTACATCATCATAATTGTGCCAACCCCACATTGTTCTCCGTGGAGTGCAGGTTTTGGGGCTATTCTGTCAAGGGCGTGGCTGAACATATGTTCCGAGCCTGAAGCAGGTCTGGAAGAGCCCGCAATACTCATTGCAACCCCGTTTGATACAAGAGCCTTTACTACAAGCCTTGCCGAGGTCTCGTGCTCTGGCTTGATCGAATCCGCATACTCTATGATAACCCGGGCAGCCATACGGGAGAGCGCTGCAGCATATTCCCCAAGATATTCATTCCTGAGCCTGTTTGCAAGTTCCCAGTCCAGAACTGCCGTATAATTGGAGATTATGTCTCCACATCCAGCTGCAAGGAAGCGGAAGGGAGCTGCTGAAATAATCTTTGTATCTGCAATGACGGAAATCGGAGCCTGGGCCTGTGCAGACGTACTCCTCCCGTTATCCATAATTGAGGCACGGGAAGATGCAATACCATCATGGGAAGCTGCAGTCGGCACACTGATAAAAGGAAGCTCAAGCCGGGTCGAAGCAAGTTTCGCAAGATCAATAGACCTGCCGCTTCCAACCCCAAGGAGAAAGTTTGCTTCTACTTCAAGGGCCTTTTCCATAACCCGTTCAACCTCTTCAGTTGTAGCATTTCGGGTTAGAATCGTTTCTGCGCTACTGCCTGTACTCTCAAGGAGGGTACTGACTCTCTTGGCTGCAATATCCCTTGTAGTACTTCCTGTTACTATCAGCGCATTTCCTTTCAGTTTCAGGTCCCTGCAGACATATCCAACTTCCTCAAGTACGCCATGCCCGATAAGCACATCTCTTGGAAGCTGCATCCATTTAGCGCTGTTTTTATTGATGGTCAATTTCATACCTGCATCAGTATTCAATCATGATAGATGGTAAATTGGCTCTCATAAACCCGAATTAGAACTTTAATAAACCCGAATATACATACGAAGTCACAGATTTTTCGATTATTATCAGCTGCCGTATATCGGTTACGTAATTTAATATTAACTTAACTCACAAAGTTAGTTTTTCACCAATTCCAGTATAACTAAGTTCCAGTAATTCAGTTCCAGTAATTCAGTTCCAGTAATTCAATTCCAGTAATTCAGTTCCAGTAATTCAATTCCAGTGATTCAGTTCCAGCAATTCAATTCCAGTAATTCAGGACTTATTTAAGATCATTACCATATTTATATCATTATTAATTTTTATGGTTACACTAATACAAACCCTTATGTTACATTAATACAAGTTCCTTATTTTCATCATTAATATCCACAATATTATACTATGTATGATTATAACGTTAAGATTATATAGAGAAATTATAAAAATGAAGTAATATATTAAGATTGAGCTTTATTGAATACCGTTAACCCATACTTGGATAAAACCTTCCGGAAAGAATATCTTCCATTAAAGCAAACACCGTGCGCTGGAGAGGAGAATTACTTTCTTTATTAAGGAAGTAAGTTTGCCCTATACACAGTAAGTATTAATCGTATTAGGATATTGCCATTTTGAATGAGTGATAAGATGAGTTTTTCAATAGACAAGATATCACAGTTTATTAATACCTATTATCTTAACCCCATAAGAGGAGATGAAGGGTATAACATTGTAAATACATTTACCTGGGCAATGGTACTGGGTATTTGTATATTCGGGGTTTTCAGGCTGCTCGAAAAGCTTGAGGTAAAACTCACCCCACGCTTTATTGTGTCTGTCTTACCTTTCGTACTTGCAGGGTCTTCCCTGCGCGTACTTGAAGATTCTCCTGCAGGCATCTTTCAACCGCCATATAGCTATCTTCTCATAACTCCTAATATCTACTTTTTAGTTTTTGCGATAACTGTGGGCTGTCTCTGGATCTCCATCCAGCTACATAAGGCAGGGCTGGTAAAGGATTTTCATCTCACCTTTGCAGGCTTCGGAATCATATGGTTTTTCATAAACCTCATCGTCCTCCTGTATCTTGAGAATATTGTAGCCTTATACGTTCCATTATTCGTACTTGTAGCAGGAACAGGACTGACCTTAACCTTCTATCTTGTCGCCCGCCATTTCAAATCCTCGATATTTACCGACCCCCTTAACCTTTCTATCCTGATGGCTCATCTGATGGATGCTTCTTCAACTTACATAGGGATAGACAAACTTGGGTACTTTGAGAAGCATGTAGTGCCCTCCTATCTTATTGATCTCACCGGCACCGCATTGGTTATGTATCCATTGAAACTTATTATCTTCATAGGGGTTATTTACGTGCTTGACACTCAGTTTGAGGATGACGAACGCTCCTTGAACTTGAAAGAACTCATCAAAATGGTCATTTTGATCCTTGGGCTTTCCCCTGCAACTCGGAACACGGTCCGGATGATGCTGGGGATCTGAGGCAAAAACTATTTGGGCAGGCAGTTTGTGCATTTAGATCAGGATTTAGCCAGATAAGAATTACTGGTGGGGAAGGTATATGGAGACAGGGGAGGATTCTAATTTAGAGGAGAAAAGAGCAGGAGCACAGGCAGAAGCTCCTGTAACGGAGATGAGAAATAGGAGATATTCTGTAGAGGAGAACGATTTTCTTCCCAGGAGCATCGAGGCAGAAACCTGGCCTGAAGACAAAAAGGACCCGAAAAAAGGGTTTACCGGATATGTGCGCTTTATCTGGCCTTATGTACTTTTCATAGCCTTTGTATTTTTCGGATCCTTAGTTGCAGGTTATATTTCAGCTCCAGATTTTCCTTCTATGGCTGATACCCTCAGGGAAAGTTTCAGTTCCCGCTTTGAGCCACTCCTGGCAATGAACCCTTTTTACATAATGCTCGCAATCTTTCTTAACAATGCCTTTGTAAGCCTGCTTTTTCTAATGCTCGGGCTGGCCCTGGGAGTTCTTCCAGTACTATTTATCGCCTTCAATGGATATCTTGTAGGAGTAATCGCTTACCTGGTAGCCCAGGAAAGAGGCCTGCTCTTTATTTTGCTCGCCCTTCTCCCCCACGGGATACTGGAACTGCCTATGGTCTTCCTGGCTGCAGGGATAGGGCTTCGGCTCGGGCACCAGGTGTTTTCTGCTCTTATAGGCAGGCATACACAGATCAAAAGAGAGATAAAAGACGGGCTCATGTTTTATTTCCACTGGATCCTGCCTCTTCTTTTCATTGCAGCTGTAATTGAGGCTTTTATTACGCCTCTTATCCTGAGTTTCGTTTAAGAAAGCATCAGGACTCCAAAGAAAACTCAAAACATGAAAGAAAAATCAGAACCAGGAAACTACCGAAAAGGTTCAGATTCTTTCTGACCTGTCCTTTTCGGCCTACCCCTTTCTGGCTTTAGATTTTTCTAGCCTATCTTTTTCCAACTTCAGTAGTTCACTAATTTT
>DADO01000006.1:0-1485 GCA_002509325.1 Methanosarcina sp. UBA402
GTTTACGGTACTTAACACAAAAAAACATGTGGTATCTTATTTTATAGACACAATGATTTGCATGTCTTAATTCCATCTACAGTACAAAGAATTCCATCTACAGTACAAAGGTGATTAAGGATATAAAATAAGTTATTTTACAACGGTTACCGGGGAAGTTTTCCATCCCCGCAGCAAGCTAGCGGGGTATTCGACTGAAATAAAAAACTTTTAACTCCTTCATTTCCACTGGAGAAATGGAATTGATTCTTTCTGGCTTTATCCCTTCTATCCGACTTTAAATTCCGTTTTATTTGGATTTGGTTAAGGATTTTGTTAACCCAAAATTGACTACTTGTGTTCTATCTGCATATTGATTTCCAATTTTGTAGTTGACGAAAATTATGATTAAAATAACATGTTTGGAACAATTCATATCTTAACCGAATCCAAACGAATTCTGTTTTTAATTTTCATATCAATTTTAACCTTCAGGCTTGCCTACACAATTTCGATAACTCTTTTGCACTTGCCCCTTTATGAACAACTTTTGCAATTTTCCGGACAAGCCCTGTGGGATCTTTTGCCTGGAAAACATTTCTTCCTATGGCAACGCCCCGTCCTCCGGCTTCGAGAGATCCTTCGATCATCTGCAGTAATTCCTGCTCGGATTCCACCTTAGGACCGCCTGCAATGATTACAGGTACAGGGCACCCGTCAACAACTTCTTTAAAAGTTTCAGGGCTTCCAGTATAGTTTGTCTTGACTATATCTGCTCCAAGCTCAGCTCCGATTCGAGCTGCATGTTTTACGGCATCCACGTCATATTCAGAGCGGACTTTTTTTCCACGCGGGTACATCATGGCAAGGAGCGGAATTCCCCACTCATCACATTTTCCTGCCACATAACCGAGTCCTTGCAGCATTTCGCATTCGTCTTCAGCCCCTACGTTTATATGAACTGATACTCCATCAGCTCCGACTTTTATAGCTTCTTCTACGGTTGTTACCAGAACTTTATGGTTCGGATCAAGGGAAAGTGAAGTTGAAGCCGACAGGTGGATTATAAGACCTACATCGTGTCCGTACCCACGATGCCCGTGTTTGGCAAGTCCCATGTGCCCGAGCACAGCGTTTGCCCCGCCTTCTGCTACCCTGTTTACAGCTTCCTGAAGGTTTTCAAGTCCTTCAATTGGACCTGCACCAACTCCGTGATCCATAGGGATGATGATGGAATTGCCGGTATTTCGATCGAATATCCGCTCCATCCTTATGGATTTACCTATAGTGTTCATAGGTTGTCATATTTGCGAATTTGATAATATATACTTTATCGATAAATTTTCTAATGATATCTCATCAGTATTTTTTATTTACTCCAGGAAACCGGAGTTCTGTGATCGATCGCTAAAAAGCTTAGAAAGAGTTTAAAAAAAGTACTTTAAATATTTATAAAATTTTTGGAAATTTCGGCTCTGTAGTAATCCTCTGAGATAACGAGTTTTC
>DADO01000006.1:1709-6176 GCA_002509325.1 Methanosarcina sp. UBA402
CTATTGAAGCTGATTAAAGTAGGTTTTCTACAAAGCCAAAATTTATTCCGTATTTTCGTTCTGGTAGACTCCTGAATAGCCTTTCTCAACTTCTCCATCTAGGGTATAGAATAAAAGCTGCATAATTCGGGCATCTTTTTTCAGCCTGAAACCTGCCGAGTTGTAAATTACCAGCATTGACTCACTGCGCCCCCTGTATCCAGCATCCCATACTGCGGTTTCAAGAGTAGCCCCGCAGCGAATAAGGGTTGACCGTGGCTTTGCAATTGCAGCCAGGTTCATTGGAATATTTACGATCTCATTGAAAAGTACCTTATAAATCCCCTCTGGTAGGTGAATCCAACCATCACTCCCGAATTCAAGGGTTTTTCCATCTGGAAGCTTTCTCTCAGAATTATCAAAATCCACAGCTCCAGAACCTTCTATAGTTTTTATTTCTTTCAGGGTAAGCTCAAGTCCATTGGGCTGGATCTGGGTATTTATATCAACGGCATTTTCAAGCAAAGGAGGGTTTGCCTGTATAAGTTTTCTCAATTCTGTACTGGATAGAAGAGTCATCGGAACTGTAATTGAAAAGACTCTTTATTACTGTTTCGGATTTCGTTCATTGGATATCATAACTTTTTTAAATTAATTATTATAAAAATTAATTACATCATTATCTTTATTATTTTAGGTAAGTATTTATGAAAAGGTTTATTGTTTCCAGGTAAATAATCATTACCAGTCTAGATTTTCATTTTAATTCTCATTCGGTTTGATAAAGGCTTTACAGGAGGCTTCTGACGATGGCAAAAAGGTCTACCGTATATGGAATCATCACTATATTCTTCATATTCTTATTAGCAGGCTGTGCCCTCGCTACCGAGGATGACACGCAGGCTCTGTCCACAAAAGGGGATTCATGGAGTTGCTCCCAGGAAATTTTAGTTACTGAGAACGCCGGAAAAACTCTGCAAGGGTACTCTGTCCCTGTTAGTTTGGACTCCTCTAATTTTAACTTTTCAGAGTCAAAAAGTGACGGCTCAGATATTCGTTTTTCCTTAGATAACAGAACGCTCAATTACTGGATTGAAACCTGGGACCCTGAAAATGAGAAAGCTCTTATCTGGGTCAGGCTTCCATATCTTCCTGCAAATAAAACCACTAAAATCCTCATGAGATATGCGAACCCAGGGGCCAAAGCCATGAGCAGTGGAAAAAAGACATTTGACTTCTTTGATAATTTCGAGGGCAGTGGCCTCAACTACTTTAATTGGAATGCTAAAAATACAAGGGGGGGCCTGGTTGAGGTTAAAAATGGGGTCTGTAATGTTGCAGTTCCCAAGGCTTATGACTCATCTATAATCTACAGCAAAGCCAGTTTTGATATCAATTCTATGTTCGTTGTCAAAAGAATGAAAGTCACCACAGGCGCGGACGATAGAGGGCCTGTGCTGCAACAGGGTTTCATGGACCAGATAGATAACAGAAATAATGAAATTAAGCATGAGACCGAATTTGCAAATGAAAGCCGCATGGGTCTGGAAACAACTTACAGGAAGGAAAAGAGTACTTTTCTTGATCTCACTGATGCCAATGTCCCTGAAGGGGAATGGTATATCTCAGGAATTGCCTGGTATGAGGAAAATGGTGCTCGCAAAGTTTCCTGGTTCAAAAATGGTATCCAGGACCCGAAAATGGACTTCGTCTCAAATGATTTTATAACAGACTTCCCAATGCATACTTATCTGTATGCTGCTTCCTATCAGGACGCGTCAGACAATACAGGTTATATGGCAGTTGATTATGTACTGGTTAGAAAATTTGTAGGGATTGAACCTGCGGTCAAGGTAATTTCAGCCCTGGGAGATAATAAGGTTTCTTCAGATAGTGCTTCTGAAAATAACTCTGAAAACAACACTGAGAATATTTTCGAATCTGGAGTTGATTCTGAATCCGGAGTTCTTTCTGAGCCCCAAGTCGCGCTCGAGTCTGAGCAGAATTCCAAAGCCGATACTCCTGAAGGGGGCTCACAGGCACAGGAAAACCTGAACCAGAATGAGACAGGTGCTTCAGGGGCACTGTTCCCTGAGTACAATGTCGGGCTTTCTGGAATCAGGCTTTCTCCTCCCCCCGAATCCAATTTTTCTGCTCTTATAAAGGAACTTAACGTCTCAGGTATAGATACGATTTTCCTCAGCATAAGGAGTGAGAATGTATGGCAATACGAGCGTTTTGTGAAAACGGTCCATGAGGAAGGAATCTCCGTATACGCCTTGATTCTGGAAGGGGTAAACTGCACAGAAAGAGGAGCTGGAAACACCTGCCTTGACTCCCTGGATGCGGCACTTGATTATAACGAAAAATCCCTTGCTCCTTTTGACGGAGTCGCTATCTATGTAAACTCTTTTGGCGAGGAAGGCTCTGAAGAAAGCACAATTGACTACAGAACCCTGTTTGAAACAGCCAATAAAGAGGTCAAAGGAAACGTATCCATCTCGGCAAGTCTTCCGCTTGATTATAACGCATCACAGATTGAGGAAATTGCTCCTTTTGTTGATTCCTTTATTATTAGGGCTTATCCCGGGAAGAATGAGAAATTTAACACTATTCCAGGTATTGTTGATGCCGTTGCCCTTGAGATGGGAGAGATAAGAGGTGCAGGTTCAAAAGGAATATTAGAAATCTCTGTGGGAGAGGGCTTTAAAAATAAGGTTTCAATTCAGGAACTTTTTGCCGATCTCGTAAATTATTATTCAGGCGATTCGGCTTTCCTGGGAGTCTCGATTTCCGATTACGATGCCTATAAAGCACTACCTGTGGAGGAAGAATCAAACGAGAAGAAGTCCCCAATTCCCGGATACAAGGCACTTCCGATACTTCTTGCAGGACTTGGAATCTTAGCCCTTTTAAGAATGAAGGGAAATGAAATTAAAAAGAAATTAAATGGGATCAGAAAAAAAGAACAGTGAAAAACCTAAAAAAGATAGCCATCTCTTTTCCTGTCCTTTTTAATTTTTTTTCTTTTTTTCCCTTTTCTCTTCCTCTTTTTTCTTTTTTCCCTTCTCTCTTTCTCTTTTTTCTTCCCTTTTCTCTTTTTTCTTTTTTCCTTCTCTCTTTTTTCTTTTTTCCTTCTCTCTTTTTTCTTTTTTCCCTTCTCTCTTTCTCTTTTACCTATTAAATTTCCCAGGCAAGTTCTTTAATTTTTTAAGAAAGAGAAACATTTTTATGTTTATCAGTTGTTTATACTCTTGCTTAATTTATCTGAAATTTTAACCTTTAAACGTTTGAACGGGGGTTCTAACATTAAAATCCTTGGATTGGTGGGTAGTCCTAACATCAATGGAAACACTGCAAAGCTTGTGAACGCAATACTCGACGGAGCTGCCGAAAATGGCTCAGAAAAATCAATTTATAACCTGGCTTCTCTAAATATCAAAGGTTGCGATGCCTGCTTAAAATGCCAGGAGTCAGGCTGCTGTCTCATAAATGATGACATGCAGGAACTTTATCAGGAAATTCAAACTGCAGACGCTATTGTACTCGGTTCTCCTGTTTACATGTGGCAGATGACTGCCCAGACTAAACTCTTAATTGACCGCCTGACAGCTTTCTTAAAACCTAATTTTTCGAGCAGGCTTGACAATAAAAAACTGATTCTTGTCTTCTCCCAGGGCAGCTCAGACAGAGACGCCTTTAAACCGTATTTTGAATACACAGCTGGTCTTCTCTACTATCTCGGCTTTGACGTCCTGGAAACAATTATTGCAGCAGGCACGGACAAACTTGAAGTCTCCTCCAGACCAGGACTGATTGAAAAAGCAAGAGAGCTCGGAAAACTGATCTCGGCTCCCCATATGTCTGAGCCTGAGTTCAGAAGAACCGAGTCAAGCCTGACCCCAATTCTCTGATTTCTTTCGTTTTGTTTTTCTATTTCCCGTTATTTTCTTTCTATTTCCAGTTATTTTCTTTCTATTTCCAGTTATTTTCTTTCTATTTCCCGTTATTTTCTTTCTATTTCCAGTTATTTTCTTTCTATTTTTCAGTTATTTTTTTTCTATTTCCAGTTATTTTCTTTCTACTTCTCGTTATTTTCTTTCTATTTTTCAGTTTTTGTTCTTTTAATCCTGCTAGCCTTTTTTCAAACCTCAAGGAACTCATCCGGATAGATTACAACCCCACCAGTTCCTTCAAGTGCCCCTTTCTTCAATTCCAGCGCCATAAACGCATTAACCGGTGCGCCGAAGGGATCTCTTATTCCCCACGCATTTGCCTGCTTAAACCCGAATTTCGGATAATATTCAGGATGCTCCAGGACTATAATGGAACCATATCCCAGCCGCTAGCAGGCTTTAAGCCCTTCTCGTATGAGTTTGCTTCCTATGCCCTTCCTCTGGAATTCAGGTGAAACTGCAACCGGCGCAAATGAAATCGTTTCTTTTTCCTCTCCGTTCTCTAATTTGGGTCGTCCATCATTATACGGTT